>JAUYGA010000109.1 GCA_030690755.1 Nanobdellota archaeon | reverse complement strand
GCTATTGACTGTTATGGTCATAAAAACGGTTGTTTTGTGTATTGTTGCTCTGATTGTGGTCAGTGGGTTTTTCAGAGTTTGGGTTGCAATGCCCGGATTTGTAGCTGTTGTGGCAAGCGTTATGCTGATTCTTGGGGGCTGTTGATTTGTCTAAACGTATGTTCAAAGTGCCTCACAGTTTCTTGTTTTGTATTTTTTCGATATTATCAAATGCAATAGTCATTTCTAAGATGAAATCATCATAGTCCAGTGTGTTCTTGAATCCCTTTATCTCCATTATTTGCCTTAATGACTTTGGGCTTACGATAGAACACTTTTGACTAGCACCTTTCACAAAATGTAGACAAGAAACTTTGAAAAGACAAGCACTACAATATTTGATTCCTTTAGTATAATTGCTGGACTTTATGGCATTAAAATGGGAGAACAATTAGTGAATATCCGTAGTCGAGAAATAAAGAAAAAATGGCCAAATACATACTGGCCTCATAGTATTCAGACGTACCTATTAATCGTTTTCCACTCTGGGGGCCAAGATGTAAACAAGCTGAACCTTGTTGATTGTTGTATATTCTAACTTTAATGGATAATCTTTGCTGAACTGTATTACAACATTTTCTGCAAGCTTTGAACCGCCAATCATTTTCTTCAAATATTCTATTGAGTATTTTGCTTTGATTGTCTCATCAGAATGATTCTTTATTGTTGTCTCCTCATCTTGCGATATCTCTATGCTTGCTTTGCTCAGATCCCCTTCAGCCTGTATCTTGAAGCGGTCATTTTCAATGACAAACAAGACTGATTCTGCAACTATGTCTGCATCTTCTATTGCTGCTGTAAGAGTTGATGCTTTGGTTGTCACAGATGCCGGAAAGCTAAGCTGAGGAATTCTTTGCTCTTTTTCATCAACATCAATAAGCGGAAGGCTGAATGTTCTTGTTGTTTTTGCCTTCAATTTTATGATAAGCTGATTTTCTGCGCCGAGTTCTAAAGTTACAACATCTGAAGGAGTCACTCTTCTCAAGATCTGTTTTAGATTGTTAAGGTTGATTGCCATCTCAACTTCATCTCGCACATCATACTCTGTAAAAGAGCTGCTGAGAAGCTTGAATATGACCATTGCAACGTTTGCAGGATCCATTGCAACAAGCTCTATCGCATTAGGCGTTATCTTGAATCTCGCCTCATTGACAAGATCTGAAATAAGAGAAATGCTTTCTTTGAAATATTTTGGTTCTGCAAGAGTTAGTTTCATTTCATACACCTTTTTATTAAATATATTTTATTCTGATGATTGGTTTTATAGGCTTTACAGGTCTTATTAAAATACCCCCTCTTTAGTACTCAAAACAAGAGCCAGTATTTATATTTTTCGACGATTCTACGCATCAGCAGTTTAAGTAGTTTATATACACGTTTTATTGGTTGCTTTATAAATTTAGTTTTTGTCCGTCTCTCAGAAGGTGCAGATTTTTTGTATGCTGATAACCCATTTCATGAGCTAATTCAGAAAAAGCAGAAACCATCTTATGCTCGCCATGCGCAGGAATCAGATGCTGCGGCGTTGTCATGAGTATTAAATCGCGTAAATCCTCTTTGCCTGCATGACCGCTTACATGGATATCTCTGAAAATCCTTACACCCATGCTTTTAAGTTTTTTCTCCAAAACATCGCTGTTTGATTTGTTTATCAGGTTAGGGATTACTGAGCTTGCAAAAATGATATGATCTCCAGAATGAAAATTGAACTCAAGCTCTCTGTTGACAATTCTTGAAAGAACAGATTTTGGCTCGCCCTGATGTCCTGTCACGACAAGAAGATATTTTCCGCGGTCTCTTTCAACTCTTTTAAGTACCCTTTTGACCTGCTTAGCATACTTGACAATCTTAACTTCTTCAGAAAAATTAGCGATTTTTGCGTCTTTACCTGCATTGGTGTATTTTGCAAGGCTTCTTCCCAAAAAAATAACTTCACGGTTAAGCTGATGGCCAAATTCAGTAATGCTCTTCAGCCTTGAAAGATGAGATGAGAAAGTTGTAGCAATCATTGCTTTTCCTTCTGATTCTGTTCCGAGCATTACATCCCTTAACATATCTTTTGCGACATTTTCGCTTGGAGTTTTCCCTTCTGTCTCAACCCTTAAACAATCAACAATCAATGCTTTAATTCCCATCTGGCCAAGTTCTTTTAATCTTTTGAAATCTGGCTTTTTTCCGAAGACAGGATAGCTGTCGAATTTGAAATCATTTGCATAAATTATGGGCCCGTATTTTGTGTGAATTACCGCCATTACAGTTTGAGGAGTTGAATGCGTTGTGTTAACAAATTCTACAGAGATATCATCGCTTATCTTGACAGTTGAACCTGCATTAAGAACCTTTATCGGGTTTTTTATCTTGACTTTCTCATCTTTTGTCATTTCATTCAGAACAGACTTAGTGAATTGCGTGCAGATAATTGGAGCATCGAACTTGTTGGCTAAAAAGACCAATGCGCCGACATGGTCAAGATGCGCATGCGTTGGTATGATTGCCTTGACTTTTTTCCTGAGATCGCCGATCTGGTTTATGTCTGGGATTGCGCCTGCCTTTATAAGTTCAGAAGCAGAAAGCCTTTCTAGATCCTCATCTTCTGTATAAGCGATGTATTTTTCAAGATGAATGCCCATATCTAGAACAACAGCTTCGTCATCTATCTCAATCAGAGTCATATTTTTGCCGATTTCATTATAACCGCCTATTGCGTGAATTATTAGTGACATATTTTGCTTGATGCATGACTTGATTTATAATTATTTCTAAATATTGTGGTCTGTTCCATAATTATTCAGGAAATGATAGAAAATTATGCGGAGGGCAGGGATCGAACCTGCGTAAGCACTAAGCTAATAGGTCTTGAGCCTATCCCGTTTGGCCACTCCGGCACCTCCGCATTTGAGTAAGTGTGTTAGAGAGTCTTAACGTACTATTGTAAAAAGGGGCCTTTTATTTAAGGTTTTTTATTCTGTGAGTGTTTTATTAAGAAATATAAAAAAAGAATAAGATAATCAAGTAGATTGATAATAATTAATTAAGAGAGATTTTTCAGCTTGTTTTCTATCTCTAACAATTCAGATTCCAGCTTTTTTAGTTCTGAAGTCTTCCTGTTTTCAAGAACAGGTTTTGGTTTCTCTTTTATTTCCTTCTGTTTGGTCTTTATCTCTTTTTCAACTTTGCTCGCTTCCCTTTTAGATTCTCTCTCTATAGAATCGACAGAAGGTAAGGCCATCTTAAGCTGACCAGCAAGTCTTGCAAGTTCTTTTGCAATCTTTCGGAGTTCAGCTATCTTATGCAATCTATTATTTTTTAATTCCACAATATGATCATATCTCTGCAGAAGCTGAATTATCCCTTTCGATGATTCAAGGATGTTTTTCCTTATTTCCACAGGATCTTTTAATGAAACATAAAAAGTGGTTTGCTCTTTCATGATTTATTCCTCAAATAATGTAGAGTCGATATAACTCATTCTTTTTTCGACATCTTCCATTTCTGCTTTCCAGCTTTCTATTTCTGAGTCTTCCTCTGCTTTTAGCGCTGAGAGCTCGGTTAGTATGTCTCTTGCTTCTGTTAATTTTAATTTTATTGCATTTACTGTTTCAAGCGCATCCTTGTATTCCTCTATTTTTACAAAGATCGGAGCGGTTTCTTTCATTTTATCCTCCTCCCTCAAAAAGGGTTTTGTCGATGAACATTAATTTTTTATTTACATCCTCAAGAACCTTATGGACTTCGCTGAACTGTTTTTCTTTGTTTCTTTCGCTTTCAACCATGGTTGTCAGATCAGAATCCATTTTCTTTGAAAGCTTTTTAGCGTCTTTTATTGTATCTACAGCGTGGCTGAAGTCTTCTACGCTTACAAAAACAGCGCTTTTTTCTTGATTAATGACCTTACTTACTGATGATTGTCTAGAAGGATAATTGAAAGGCATAGAACTTGATCTCAAAATTGGTTTTGCGCGGTCAAAGTCAGGAAGTTCTGGCATTTCTGGAAAATTTAAATCATCTGACTTTTCATCTTCCATTGATGGCATTGAAGACATGTCCATATTTTGGTTTTCATCAAATTCCATCTTGTCAAAATCAGGTAAGTCTGGCAAATCTAAAGAAAAATCAGCTGGTTCTTTTTTCTTTATTCTAAAAAGGTCTTTAATTTTTGAAAAATCCATTTTCCTCTTTTTCCCCGCGCACTTATTACTAACTTATAACTAGATTGCTCTTTCCTAGTGATTGATAAACAAGACCCGTATTTAAAGTTTTATGAGTATCCTATAATGGTGAAAAATGCTTGAGAGAAAGAAATCCTTTAAAAAATCCTTTTTTGGTTTAATCAATTATCAATTCATTCCTACTTCAAGGCCATTAAGAGGGATTTCATATTTTCCTGTGAAACATGCGGTGCAATAAGTTTCAGGTTTTCCAGGACAAGCGCTAAGCAATCCGTCTAGGTTCAAATAAGCCAAAGTTGTCGCTCCAGTAAATTTTCTTATTTCTTCAACATTCATACGCGCAGCAATTAATTGATTCCTTTCAGGAGTGTCAATTCCATAATAACAAGGGTATCTGTTAGGAGGAGAACCTATTCTAAGATGAACCTCTTTAGCACCATGAGAATCAAGCAGTTCGCGCACAAGATTTTGCATAGTTGTTCCTCTAACAAGAGAATCTTCACCAAGCAGTATCCGCTTTCCTTTTATCTTATAGGTGAGAGGACTGAATTTTACTTTTACTGAAGAACTTCTTTTTACCTGCTCAGCCATAATAAAAGTTCGTCCAACATAGTCATTTTTTAATATGGCCAAATCAAATTCAATACCTGACTCTTTTGCAATACCGCTTGAGAAATATTTACCAGAGTTAAGAACAGGAGCAACCAAGTCTGCGTCAACGCCGGATTCTCTATAAGAAATCCTGCCGCAATCTTCCTGAGTATTTGCATTCGCTTTCCCGTTTAAGATGCTATCCGGCATTGCAAAATAAACATGTTCAAAGAGACAGAACTGCAGCTGTCTTTTCTCTAAAGCGTGATAGTTTTTTTCACCATGATTGTTAACAACAATCATTTCCCCAGGATCTAATTCTCTTATATATTCAGCTCCAACTTTATACAATGCTCCGCTTTCTGAAGCAAAAATATAGCCGCCATTGAGTTTTCCGTAGCACAAAGGACGATTACCCCAAGGGTCTTTTATTGCGATAAGAGTATCTTTTGTAGTTATAATCGATGAGAATGAGCCATTAATAGAACCAAATGCGTCAATGACCTTTTCTTCCAAACTGCCTTTTGACTGTTCAATTAGTTTTAAAATAATTTCAGTATCTGTATGAGTATGGAATTTTATACCTTTATTTTCGAGCTCCTCTCTTATTTTTCTGGCATTGGGAATATTGCCATTATGACTTATAGTTATCTCTGCTTTCTGTCTTGTTATAGGATGAGGATGCAATAAGGGCTGGATGTTTTCAATTATGGATTTACCTGTTG
>JAUYGA010000099.1 GCA_030690755.1 Nanobdellota archaeon | reverse complement strand
TCTCAAAAGCGTTGAAGATGGATTACAAAAATGTTCATTCTATCGTAAAAAGGCTTGAGAAAGAATCAATAATCAAATTGGAACATTTTGGACAGTCCAATCGAGTCAAGCTAATCTCAAAAATGCATCCGCTTCTTTTTGAAGCAGAATATAACCGGAGGAAAGAGCTGTTGAAAAATAAAAATATCGCAGTAATGCTTGACGAGTTCAAAAAATCGCTGAAATCAAGATGCTACATGCTTCTTATGTTTGGTTCTTATGCAAAAAAAACACAGACCAAAAATTCTGACATCGACTTAATGTTCATTGTTCCGGATGGAAAGGAAGAATCATTTGAAAAAGAAGTCCATGATGCTGCAAAATCATTGCCCTTGCCAATACATCATCTGGTTTTCTCTGAAAAACAGTTCTTGGATATGATAAACGCAAAAGAATCCAATGTCGGAAAAGAAGCTTTAAAAAATAACATAATTTTATACGGGATAGAAGCATACTATGAGCTGATATGAACATGGACAAAGAAAGGAAAAAAGAGGCCCAGGAAAACTTGGCATTGAGATGAAAAAGTTGTTGCTCTTGTCTAAAAAATATTCATAGATTCATAACAAAGCACGGCCCGTACATGTTAAAGACTGCTTCTGTCAGGCACATCAGATGATGTATTATCAGTTTCTCGTCATTGTTTTTGGTCTTGAAGAAAAGCTCCTGCAATTTGTTCATCAAATCCTTTTTCTTAAAAACAATCTTGCTTGCCTTATTCTTGTCAAACTTGTAGAACAGCTCATAAAGAGTCCTGAAGTATGAATTGACTTCCTCAAATAATGCAATTGTCTCCTTGCTCAGATTGACTTTAGTTTCATAGCCGTGCTTGCATATGTACTTGTATTGGTCTGCAACTTCCTCTATATCCCGCAGAATCGCATAAATAAGAGCAGATTTATCTATTTCATGATATCCTTTCTTGTTTATCAGCCTTTTGCAGAAGTCTGTGAACTTGTTGTTTGTCTTCTCAAGATATGCTAATTCTTTCAGCTTGTCGTGCTGTTTTTTCGCGATAAAATCAACGCATGTCTCCGCCATATCAAGCGTCACAAGAAAACTTCTCCTGAGCATTATGTCAAATTCAGAATCAAGCAGCTGCGAAACATTTTTTATCCTGCAATGGTCTTTTCCATGATCGACAATCTCATACCCCATGAGATCGTTGACGCGTTCTCTTATCAGGTTAAATACATCTTGTCCGTCATAGCGCAGCTCAACTTCATCATAACCTTTCTGGTATGCAAAAGAGATGTAGTTCTTGTTGAAGAGGCCGATTTTGTCTGTGTCTATGGTTATGCTGTCCCTCTTCAAATCCTTCTCCGTAGAAATAACCAGCTTGTTCCCTCTCTCCTCTATATCGAGCTCTTCGCCCTTCTTGATATTGAACTGTTTAACCCATTTGCTTGGCAAAGAAACTACATGAGTTTTTCCTGCAAGCCGTATTACGCTGCGTTTCATAAACCCAGAAAATCCAGAGAGGTTTATAAAATTTTCTAAAATATATAATTATAAGGTGTTATATATAATATAAGGATTAAGTATATAATTCTTCCCGACACTAGTTCTATTAAGAAAATAGCTTACGAACAATCAATAAAAAATCAATGAAAAATCAATGAAAAATCAATAAAAAAATAAAAAAACAAAGGTGATAAAATGATGAAAGACAAAGTAATGAATATTGAAAAATATCTTGACAAACAAGACATATTGGTCCTCGCAGGCCTGCGGAAAAACGCAAGGGAGAAACTAACAACAATTTCTAGGAGGATACAGCTGCCTGTCTCAACAATATATGACAGGATGGCCCATTTGAGCAAGACAGTAATCAAGAAAAAGACGATTCTGCTGGATTTCTCACGGATAGGCTATAACACGAGAATAATTCTTGTATTAAAAGTTCAACGGGAACAGAGAGATGAGGTAAAAAAGTTCCTCTTGAAAAGCGAGAACCTGAATAATTTGTACAAGATTAACAATGGCTTTGACTTCCTCTGCGAGATGGTATTTGAGCATGTCAAGGATATGGAGGATTTCATAGAGGATTTTGAGACAAAATTCAAAGTCCTTCACAGGGATACGCATTACATAATAGACGAGATTGAAAGAGAGTGCTTCCTCGACCAAGACAGGATGTTCATAAAGAATAAGATGATATGAGCTGAGAAAATAAGAAGGAACGATATCCTAAACGACTGGAACATCCACCAGCGCAGAATGAGGGAAAACAACAAGTTTGCCCAAAAAGATAACTTACATTGTGAAGGTTGGAAGGAAATGAAGCGCAGATACAAGTTTTACTGCCCAAAATGGGGCGGGTGAAACGAAGCTATTATTTGGTCTAATAAACCAAATAAACTAATAAAAGTTTGGTCTGATAAACCAAATGTTTATAAATAAAAGGCGATTTACACTTAAAATGGATAAAGAACTGCTAAAAGAAGTACTGCTTTCACAAGCAAAAAAACCTGAAGAAAAAGTAGTAGAAAGAGCTGTTCTTTCCAGAATAAAAGAACATTCAAAAACCCCGTTTATCATAATTATTTCCGGCGTGAGAAGATGCGGAAAATCAACAGTCCTCCAGGAAATACGCAACAATGATTGTTATTATGTTAACTTCGATGATGAAAGATTGATACAGTTCACTGTTGCGGATTTTCAAGTGATGCATGAGCTTCTTATGGAATTATTCGGGGAAAGGAATGTGTTTATTTTCGATGAAATCCAAAACATCAAAGGATGGGAACGATTTGTGAGGAGGCTTTATGACCAAAAGAAGAAGATTTACATTTCGGGCTCTAATGCCAGCATGCTCAGCAGAGAGCTGGGAACACATCTTACAGGAAGAAATATTTCTTTGCCAATGTTTCCGTTTTCTTTTTCAGAATATCTTGAATTCAGAGAATTGCCGAAGAAAACAACTAACATAACATCTGCTGAAAAAAGCATGCTTAAAAAGGCATATAATGAATATCTGATTGAAGGCGGATTTCCCGAGTACCTTCAGACAAAAAAAGAGGATTATTTGAGAAATCTATATGAAAATGTAATTTACAGGGATGTTATAACAAGGTACAAGTTAAGTTCTGAAAAGCCAATTAAAGAAACAGCGTATTATATTGCCAGCAATATAGGAAAAGAGATAAGCTTTAATTCCATTAAAAAACTCACCGGGCTTACGAGCGCAACAACAATCAAGGAATATATGGAATATCTTGAGAACAGTTATCTTGCTTTTCTCGTGCCAAAATACAATTCTTCCCTTAAAAAGCAGATTTATTCTGCAAAAAAAGTGTATTTTATAGATCAATGCCTGGCAAGACTTCTTGGGTTTCGCGAAAGCGAAGACAGGGGAAGAATGATGGAAAATGCAGTATTCCTTAACTTAAAGCGAAAAAACGAAGAAATATATTTTCACAGAGAGAAGAACGAATGCGACTTCATAATAAGGAAAGGAGGAAAAATAACTTCAGCCATTCAAGTGACTGTTTCATTAAAAGAGACCAATAGAGAACGGGAAATATCAGGATTGTTAGAAGCTATGAAAAAATACAAACTTTCTAAAGGAATAATAATCACTGAAGACCAAACAGAAGAAATAAAAATCGACAATAAAAAGATAAGCGTTGTGCCAGTATGGAAATGGCTTTTGGAAGAATGAACATTAACTGATGATAAGGATATAAGTTTCACTGCCAGGAATGGAGCGAATGAAAAAAAGAAATACTGCAGTCTAGACACAGAATGGATGATTTGGATTGTGGATGAACTGAGAAAATTGGCCAAATGAGAAGAAAAATAGAGCTGTATTATTTCTAAATTCTTCCGAGATTTCCGTGTTTTTTCCGGAAAGTTTTTAATGACAGACATATACTTTTGCTTATGGTATATGAACTGAAACTAGCCAGTTGTCTCAAACTACCAATAGATGAAAAAGGGAAAATTTTCCCTTTGATAAATAAAGTATCTACTGTAAGCAGGAAAGAATCGGTGGACGAAGCAATTTCTCTTAAATCAGGAAAAAATCAAGATAACAAAGAATATCATGAATTCTACAAAGTTGAAAATTATAGAATTTGTTTTGGAAAACCTGGAAAAGAGGCAGCTCCAGATTATAAAAGCCTTCGTGGCAAGAATGTAAATGACATGACCCCGACTTTGTTCATAGGTAAGGAAAAACATGAAAACACTTTCTCTTTCGACAACATATTTGAGATGCTTAATTACATCGGTAAAAAAGATGAAGAAGCACTCGAACTCATAGGTTGTGTCATATTCAGATGCGCGTATATGCTGGATCATCATAAAGATGCCAAAGGTAGATGGAGACTAACATTGCCCGAACCAGTGATAACTGCAATAGAATCAAAAATCGAAGAAGTACAAGATATTCCCGTCAAAGTTTTCCTGTATGTGTTGGAAGCAATCGCTCTCAATGAAGATGTCAAATATCATACTTTAAACATGAATCCTCTTTTGAAAGAAGGCACAGGAAGAAGAAACAATCTCCTGACCTACTGCCATCTTATAAGTATACTCTTGGGGAGACTTCCTTTCGCAAAGTTTGCTGGTTCGTTCGCAAGACCACCAATCGGTATTTCAGCATTGACACAAAAAGATACATTCACTGCTTTTCCTTTGCTAAAACCCAATACTTAAAATTTCAGAATTTTTGGTTTAGTCCAAAAGAGATGTAAAATAATTGCACGCATAAAATGCTGTTGCAATCCTGGCAGGAATCCTGTCTTTTCCTATGTTGATTGCTCTTTTTGAGTTGTCCAATTCGACTGCACAGTATTTTTCTTCAGGAAAATGCTTATCTACCATGGTTCTGATTATCTCAAGTATCGCCACAGGACTATTTGAATCGTCGTTCAGACAATGACTTTTCTGCAGGTTTGTTGAAGAAAGTTTTCCTTTGAATGTTCCAACAAGATTTTTCTTGAAATCCTTAAAATCTTCCAGGTTTTTAACCAAAGATTCCACTTCTTCCTTGCGGGCATTGCATCTCATCGCACCCTTTCCTGTGCCTTGATGCAGAACGCTGTTCCATTCGATTTTATTCTTATTGAAATCGGATTCAAGATTATTGAGTTCTACCCTGAAACTTCTTGTCTTTATATAAGGAACATGCATCACGAATTTCGCATCAGATCTTTTCGTATTGAGTTCTTTGTTTTCCCTCTTCCTTCCATTTAGATTTACCGACGGTTCCACATCAGGAAGCGGCAGGAATTTCTCAGGGATTTTCATACCTTCTTCTTTAGCGATAGCTTGAGCCAACGCTCCTGAAAGTTTTGCGCAAACAGCATTACCTACTAATCGATATTTTGAGCCCTCATTTGTGGCCTCAAATTGGTATGTTATTGGAAATGACATAAATGCCGCAATTTCCCTGATGGTCGGAAGTCTATATCCCTTCTTCTTACCAGTTTTATCAAAAGAACTGAATATCATTGATTCTCGAGTGGATGCTGACATTGTAGCCATAACAGTTCTGCTCGGTCTATCAAGGTTTTCTGGAAAAGACATTTTACCCATGAAACCATGGTCTTCTTTCAATCTTTTTGCATTTTTCCACTCAAACTCTTCTACCTTAGAATCATAATAGTGGTCAGTCAATTTAGATGAATGTAATGAAAAACCATATACTGGATCAACAACACTACTCTTTTGTACGAAGGGATTGCCAAGTTTCTCAAATACATCCCGCATATGTATGTATTGGGATTCATCATTTGTGATTTTTGGAACAATGTAATCACCACACACAAATCTTTTCCTTGTTTGGGGTGCTCCATAATCAGCAGCATTAAAAACATTTCGCTGTTGCATCTGAAGTTTAGGTCCTTTTCCTGGAAGCCCAAGTTCTTCCCAAGAATATTCTTCTTTGATATGATTACCTGAATTTGGAACATTTTCTAAGAGCCAATATTTTACTACTCCCCTTTTCTTCTTCCATGCAATTATTCTAAGATATGCTTTGATTAGTTTGATACCAAAGGACTTATCGGCTTTTCCAGCCTTGTTGGACCAAGAAAAGGCCACACATGGAGGGCTGCCTATGATTATATCTGTATCTGGGACCACCGAATCAATTTTCTCGGGAGTATCCAACTCAAGAATATCCATCAGTACGTGCTTACATTTTGGATGGTTGAGCTGATGAGTGTCTATTGCAGGTTTCCAGTTGTCCAAAGCAAAAACTACATCAAACCCTTTTTGTCTGAACCCTTCTGAGAAACCCCCTGCACCACAGAAGAAATCTGCGACGGTCATTCTCTTTTTATCACTCATAATGTCCCTCATTAGCTAATCATTTATAAATTTTTCGATCCTGCAAACAACCAGATGCCTGGTTTTCATCCTGCCTTCCGTAATCTACTTTTCATTTCGTTCCCATCGTTTCATGTTTTTTCTCATTTCTGCGATTCTTTTCAGGTATTTTTTTGTTTTTATTTTGTTGCATCCTCTGCAGAGTGTCTGAAGAATTTTCATGATGCATCTCCGCCGAGGAAAACAGGGACAATTTTTTCTTCCGCGATATTTTCGCCTCGTCTTATATCAGCGATTTTTAAGAGTTTAAGGTCACTCGCCAAACACCTTGAAAAAGTATATAAAGAAAGTTACAATACTAAAGCAGGGGACTTAGAATGAAAAAAGAAATCATAAACAGACTCACAAAAACATTTGAAGACTATGCCCGAGAATTAGATAGAGTTGAATTCTGGTTTGCCAGAGATTTGCAGACTTTGTTAGGCTATACTCAATGGAGAAATTTTTTAGCAACGATTGAGAAAGCCAAAGAATCCTGCAAAAATGCCGGACAGATAATTGATAACCATTTTGTCGGCGTTAGCAAAAAGGTCAGCATCGGTTCTGAAGCTGAACGAGAAATCGGTGATTTTACACTTACAAGATATGCCTGCTATCTCATTGCGCAGAATGGAGACCCAAAAAAGGAGGAAATCGCGTTCGCGCAAAGCTATTTCGCAATACAAACAAGAAAACAAGAGCTTATCGAGCAAAGAATTCAATTAATAGAAAGACTAAATGCAAGACAGAAACTCGTTGCTTCTGAAACAGAACTATCAAAGCTAATATATGAAAGAGGAGTTGATGATGCGGGTTTTGCAAGGATTAGAAGCAAAGGAGACGAAGCGCTATTTGGAGGAAATGATACAAAACAGATGAAAAGAAAATTAAATATTCCTCAAAATAGACCTATTGCGGATTTCTTGCCTACTGTGACTATTGCTGCCAAGAATTTTGCAACTGAAATAACCAATTTTAATGTAAAACAGAATGATTTGCACAGCGAAGTGAAAGTAACTGATGAGCATGTAAAGAATAATAAAGAGATGAGAAGAGTTTTAGCAAAAAATAAAATCATTCCAGAAAACTTGCCTCCTGAAGAGGACATAAAAAAGCTTGAAAGAAAAGTCAAGAAAGATGAAAAGGTCATTGCAACTTCTTCAAAAAAACAGCTAAAGAAGAAATAAAATTCATTCTAAACAGTGGGTTTGATGCTTACTGCGCAACCATCAGCTCATCCATCAAATGCGTTGAAAGCCATCTCAAATAACCAATATTTTCTATTAGGCCAGTTTCATTCTTCTTTTTTGATGCTTTGTACCAATCAAGGTAACTTACCTCTTATTCAGATAGGGCCTTAAAACATAATAAACCCACTCGCCAACTGATTTTAACTTATTCTCGATAACCCACTCGCCACTCGCCAACCACCCTGTTAGACTATATAAATAAGTTCAGACTACATATAATATCAGAAGAATGGATAGCGGGTTTAAAACTCCCTTTTCCCGCTTTTACCATTTTTCAATCAAGAGTATCCAATAAAAAAAGATGCGGGGAATTGCGGAAGCAAACCCCACTCCTTCGGGAGCAATAAATATCAAAAATCAATATCAAAAAATCAAGAAGTATCAAACAAAAATAACAAAAAATAATGAGACCCAATCATAAAAGACAACTAAACGGCGTAGAAGCGAGGTAAAATCATGGACAACAGCGTAAACAAGAGAACAATTGAAAGATTGACACAAAAAATCATAGCTCGCCTAACTTTTAGAAAAAGTTAGTCACAGACAGAGTCTGGGACTTTCAACAAGTTGAAAGTATCAAAACATAGCGGCATTCCTACTGAAGCCGCGCGACGCCTGTTTGAAGTCAACATCATGCAGGCTATTAACAAAGTAAGAAAAACATGAAAAATAGGAAACAGGTGACCAAAATGGACAACAGCGTAAACAAGAGAACAATTGAAAGATTAACACAAAAAATCATAGTAAGCCTAACTGCTAGAGCTTGCAATAGTTCTAAAGCCTAACTGCACTTATAGCGCCTCTTTGCTCTGCCCTCGGGCGAAAGCCCCTGGGTCTAGTTCTTTTTTTGCAGCAGAACAGATTAAAACCTTATTTCTCTAAATTTCTCTCGAAAAAACGCAACGTTTTTAAAAGAAAACGCGATTTATAGAGCTTATGAATCGTTTAATCAACAAAGATGAGTGCTGGTTGAAGCCAGAGGAAATCAACAAGGAAATAGCTAAAGGAGCGGTTTTCATCTATCCTACTGACACAATCTATGGTTTAGGTTGCGATGCGACCAATTCAAAGGCAGTCAGTAAAATAAGAGAACTTAAAGAAAGACCAAAACAGGCTTTCTCAATAATCGCTCCATCAAAAGATTGGATTGTGCAGAACTGCGAGCTTGGCAAGGAAGCAAAGGAATGGCTTGAAAAACTCCCAGGCCCTTATACATTAATCTTAAAACTCAAAAACAAGAAAGCAATCAGCAAGGAAGTGAATGAAGGCCTTGACACTATAGGAGTAAGAATTCCAAAACATTGGATTGCAGGCATCATAAGAACATATGGTAAACCAATAGTGACCACATCAGCGAACAAGGTAGGAAAAATGTTTATGACAAACCTTGATGATTTGGATGCTGACATTAAGGCAAAGGTGGATTTCATAATTTACGAAGATGAAAAAAAAGGCAATCCTTCTACGCTTGTGAACCTTTCAGGCGAAGAAGCGACTATTACAAAAAGGACGAAATAAAAAGCAAACATAAAGTTAGTTCTTATAATTTTAAAGCGGTGTGGACAGGTAAAAATGGATGAATTAAATAGAACCTTCCAAAAAATCAACCATGTATGTGGAGCAGGAAATGCCGGCCTCATTTATTTAGTCGCATCCGGAATGAAACCTGGAGGAGAACTAAGACTAGGACAGTTAGAAAACAAGCAATATGCTAAAGCAAGAACACTTTTAGAATCACTTGGTCTCGATACATACATAAACAGGATGGATATAGTTGAGCCTTTCAAAACGTCTGAACGAAAAGGAGAATTAGAAACATGGGCAAAACATAATGGGTTTGATTATAAAATCGCAAGGAAAGAAAACTCTGATGTAATTGAACTAAAGAAATTGCCTATTCAGCTTTTGTTTAAAAATAAGAACAATCAGCATGATTTTGAGGATGCTGCTAAAGCTTATAATAAAGGCGACAAAAGTTTCGGTCTATTCGCAGGTTACCCGATTTGCTGCATTTCATCAATACAAGATTATGTTAGCACAGAGAGGCATTTTTCTCAACTCAGAGAAAGGCTTAATTCAAAAGGCATAGCAGGCATAGAGCATCTTGTAGGCATTCATCACCTGCCTCATTCATTAGATTGCAAAGAAACAAAAAAATTAGGCTATTCGCAATTTCTGAAAGAAACAGCGCCTATGATCTATGCAACTGAACTATATAGTTTGGTTAAAAACGCGTCAGAACTTATGCATTATAACCCCCAGTTAAGAACTATGAAAGTGTCTGAAATATAACTTATTCTTTGATTGAACTGCTATTATTATTTTTCTTAGTTTAAATTCTCGCCGGAAACTTTTTCTTTTTTCCGGAAATAATTTTTATCAATTTGGCAAATTTTATATATTAGATAATGCATCAGTAAGAATATGGAAACCATTATTTTAAAGAAAGATGAAAAAGTAAAACTCTCAGATGCTGAAAAAGACGAGCTCACTCAGCACATTAAAAAGCATTTTGGGACACTAAAACCAAAAAATAACAAGACAGACAGGCAGATCCGAGAGGAATCAAGTAGACATTTCCTTAAAAAATATGGCTTTGATTCAGATTAGTTCTTCTGGTTTTTTGGCTTCAACAACATCTAGAAGTAACATAAAATGTTTATCTCTAGTACTATGACAATTTAGTTTTGAAACATTTATATACTAGTTCTTCTTTCCTCCTTTCATGGTAAAAATGAATCTAAAAAAGAGGGAGATAGAATATCTCAACAGATTTGTCAGACAAGGTAACAAAAGTGCTCGTGCGCTAACGAGAGCAAGAATTTT
>JAUYGA010000095.1 GCA_030690755.1 Nanobdellota archaeon | reverse complement strand
TGAGCTCGAATGGATGTATGTCGTCAAAAGCCTTAAATATTGGAAGAGAATAATAACTTTACGAAGGGGAGAAAGTAAGAAAGCATTTGCTTTCTGAAATCTTTTTAATTGTAAAGAATTCTCATGGATGCATAGCATCTTCAAAATTCTCGACTATGCAGTTGAGGGAGCTGCTTCCCCGTAAGGGACAACCCAATGCTGTTAAGTTAAGGATTTTTTGCCTTAACAAAGCAACAAATAGGGCTTAGGCACAGTTTGCCGCTGTCGAAACAAGCTAGGCTTGGATATTGGGAACAACCCACAAACAGCTTAACTTAACGACATTGAGGGACAACCCCCAGCAACGCTCGTCGATAATGTTTGATTAAGGAATTTTGACCTTATGATGCTATGCACATACCTTTTTATATACATTAAATATTTTTTGATGTTATTTTGCTGTTTTTTCTAATAACCATAAACTCAGTTTATAAGTAGAAAAAACACGGTTTTCGAAGAATTCTTTCGATTTTTTTTAGGCAAAGCATATTAAGAGTTATTGCATCTGTTTCTAATATGGAAGAGGCTGATTTGCTTAAAATAGCATTGGTTGTTTCAATTACAGGGCTTTTTATATTGTCGATTGTTTCGTCAAAACTTGTCGCAGAGGAAAAAACTCTTGCCGAAATAGATGATTTTGATGAAAGCATTTATGTGACAGTCAAAGGTATTGTTTCTTCTGTAGAAAGAAATGATAAGACTACAGTCATAGAGATACAGGAAGTTGTTAGGAAGAAGGTTATTGTTTTCTGGGATGTTGATGATGTTGCAAAGGGAGACAGTTTGATTGTGGAAGGGAAAATTGATGAATATAAGGGCACAAAACAGATAATAGGGGATAACATAGTCAAGCAAAAACCGTTGAAATGAATTAATTTAACGAGTAAGGCGTGGTGCCTTGATTCAGGATATTTAACTACGAAATAGTAGTTAAAAAACGAAAGATTTATAAAGGAATATTCAATAATTATCACTAATATGTTTGGTAAGAAAAGACGCCAAGATGCAAAATCATCTGTTGATAAAATTGTTGTCCATTATGATAGTGATACTCCTCCTAACGATGGCAACGCCAATAACCCGGCAGAGGCTAGCCGGCTAGAAAACGAGCTTAATGACCGTGATAACAAAGGTTTTTTTACTAGAATTTATCAGTCAAAAAGAGTTGTTGCTTATTCTGTCATTGGTCTTGCAGTAGCTT
Source organism: Nanobdellota archaeon (assembly GCA_030690755.1). Taxonomy (GTDB): domain Archaea; phylum Nanobdellota; class Nanobdellia; order Woesearchaeales; family JAUYGA01; genus JAUYGA01. The sequence continues at coordinate 2,657 of JAUYGA010000095.1, read as the reverse complement.
CCTTGATAGGGATGTCCACTCTGATTTATTTTAAAGCCGCAAAAAATAATGAGTATAATAAGAAATATCATCCAAAACCAAATGCCTCCGAAAAAGAAAGTGCAAACAGAATAGATAAAGAAGTTGATTATAGCAGGGATAAGTCACCTAAAAAAAACAAACATAAAAAAACAAACGATAAAAAAAATGAGAAAGTCAATGATGATAAAGCGCGGTTCATTGTAAATTGTCCTGATGGCAGCCAGATGATTTTCTTCACACCTTATGACCCTAAATCCAAAACTTTCTGCAATGGAAAACCAAGTCAAATAACAATTCTTCCATCAAACAGCTCAGATGATTCTGGAATAGAACAAAAATTAGGTGCAGATGGAACAGATAATTCTCAAACTGCAAATCAAAATGGAACATATGCTAATCGTTTGGATGTAACGGGTAATAATGCAAATAACTCAAATCCATCTATTGAAGTTGGCGCACCTTACATAAAAGGAAATATTGTGCATCAAATGTATAATGGTCAAGATACAATGATTCGGCCTGATTATGAGCTTCGAGAGCAGACAGAAAGAACAATACGTAGTGAAATCTCGCCAGACGGCAGTTTGATTGCAATTCTTACTAGTTCAGGAATGTCAAAAACAAGAGTTTATATGGCAAGAATAGACAAAGACAGCGATGGCAGAGTTACTGGATTTTCTGATTTGACTTCTATTACAGATGACAAAGATCTTGCTCAATCCTATGTTTCTGAGAGAGGAGGAATATTAGATACAACTAATGTTATGATAACAGACATAAAATGGCCTGTGAGCGGCGGTCAGTTGGATGTGGATTATAGTTTAAAACAGACTCAAAATTTTGAAACAAATAAAAAATATCTAACAGATCACTTTGAAATTAATTGAATGTTTTGATTAAATTTTTTTTTCGGATTTTCAAGAATTCTTCCGATTTTTTTTAGGCAAAGCATATAAACATTAAAAACAATCATTTATTTCACTAAATTGAATATTTTTCAGGCGCGCTTCTAAACTATTAAAATAAACTCTGTAGAGGATAAACATGTTCATAGAGATAGTTTTAGCATTACTGCTCGGGATTTTTTGCGGTATCATCACAGGCATCACACCAGGCATACACATAAATCTGGTTGCAGTGATGCTCGTAAGTATATCTCCTTTTTTGCTGCAATATTTTCCAGTAATTGCATTAGGTGTTTTTATAATCTCATTATCTGTCACGCACACATTTCTTGATATAATCCCTTCAATATTTCTCGGAGCGCCAAGCAGCGAAACAGCTCTGGGAGTATTGCCAGGCCATAGGTTCTTGATGAAAGGTCAAGGCATGCTTGCTGTAAGACTTAGTGTCATAGGAGCATTTTTTGCGACAATAGTAAGTATTGCAGCGTTTCCATTGTTGCTGCCTTTTGTGAAATTCTTTTATCCTTATGTTGAGTCTGTCATGGGCTATTTGCTGTTTGGTGTAGTTATCTTTATGATATCAAGGGACAGGAAAAGAACATGGGCAATTTTTGTTTTTCTTATGTCTGGCTTTTTTGGATTGCTTGTTTTTTCCTTGCCGATAAAAGATCCATTGTTTCCGATGCTCTCAGGCATGTTTGGGATAGCGACATTGATTGTAAGCTATTTTGGCGAGAATAACCTGCCTGTTCAGAAAGACGATAAGGAAATAAAACTTAATAAGAAAAAATGCGCGCAGGCAGTATGCGGCGGCAGCATTGGTGGTTTTTTCACAGCAATAATGCCTGGGCTCGGCGGAAGTTCTGCTGCAGTTATTTCTCTTCAATTATTCAGAAAGCTAGGTGATGATGGTTTCATGATTCTGATGGGCGCTATAGGCACAGTTAATTTTGTTTTGTCATTGGTCGCATTAAGCGCGCTGGACAAAGCAAGAAACGGCGGCATAATCGCAATACAGCAGCTTATGGAAAATATAACAATGAATCATATAATTGTTTTTTTGATAGCGTCATTGATTGCCTGCTGCATTGCTGTATTTCTGACATTGAATATTGCAAAAGTTTTTTCAAAATTGATAAGTGTTGTTAATTATAAAAAGCTCATAATCAGCGTCATAATATTTGTATGCTTGCTTGTAATCATCTTAACAGGCCCGATAGGATTCTTGATTCTCATAATCAGCACAGCAATAGGCCTCATCCCTGCAATTGTCAAAGTCACGAGAACTCACTCGATGGGCTGTCTGTTATTGCCGGTGCTTATTTATTTTCTTTTGTGATTCTTGTACTTTTATGAAACCCTGAAGCCAGCAGCAACTTGCGAGGCACATAAAATTGAACATCAAAAAAGTTGAGGGGGATGTCGCTGAACGAAGTGAACGCGACACCTAGATGACAATCTGAGTGTCCCTTACGGGGCTTCAACGACACGTTAATAACTTGACTTCGCCACTTGAGCATTCTTCCAACTAACACTTTCACCTATTCTATTTTGACAGTTGGCTTTTACCAACGCAAATCTAAGCTTTTATCCTCGTATTTATGAATCACATCCCCTAAAAATGGCAATATTTCTTCAGAAATATTGGATAAAACCTGAAATCTGAAACTATTTTTTGGGTAAACGATAGTAAGTGTCAAATTGTTAAGGTATTTTTTGAGTAACTTCAAA
>JAUYGA010000089.1 GCA_030690755.1 Nanobdellota archaeon | reverse complement strand
TATGACAAAGTTGTTATTTATTTCAAGGATGTTGCTGAAATGAAGGAGATGGCATTATTACTTTCAAAAACGGCGTCTTTTTTTTCTGAAACTACACCTTTATTTTCTCATCAGATTATTCCAGGGATTAGTTATTCGATGGAACCTAATAAAACTGAAGTTATAAACTACAATTTTGCCACAAAAGAAGGAAAAGAACTTATTTCATTTGGTCAATGGATGTCATATATTCTTGCTAAAAATATGATCTTGGTTTTACATGGATGGCTGAAAAATAAGCCGTTATTTAATTCTTTAAAAGAAATGAGAAAAACTGACATGAAAAGATACTATGACTCTTTGGGAATTCGTTTTAAAGCTGAGAAGAAAGAATTTGCCAAAGAATTAATTTCTTTGTTGGAAAGGGATGCTGAATTCAAAAAATTCTTATCGGATTTTGAAAAAATTGAAAAAGAAATCAAAGTTTAGATTTTTTTATCCAACTTATTTCAGTTCACCTAGCGCGAGATGATTCAGTTTAGCAGCAACATTTATAACTAAACAGGTATTTTTAAGGCTTGAAATAGAGCGATAGTAAAGTGATAGACTTCTAGATACGTATGTGATTAGAATGAAAACTTTAGTGATGTTAACTGGCCCGAGAGCTGTTGGAAAATCGACACTTGCAGGAAGATTGATAGCTGAAATGCCTGACTTCTCTTATTTGAGTAAAGTTACAACTCGTGAAAAAAGGCCGAGTGAAGGTGATGAGGAATATGTTTTTCTTAAAAAAGCGGATTATAATCGCATGTTAGAAACTGATGAAGTCATTTTTCCCAATGTCATATCCAAGGATTACTATGGGGTTTTATCCTCTTCTTTTTTTGACAACCGAAATAAGGTCATTTGTACAAATGATTTGTTTTTGGTGCATTGTTTAAAATACAAAGAAGGTTTTTTTCTGGCTGAAAATATTCTTGGTGAAGGTCATATCGTCAAGCCAGATCCGCTTTATTCTTCAGTGTATGATAAAGTTCTTTCAATTTACATAGATGGAAACAAAGAAGATTTAACTTCTCGATTGAAAAAAAGGCAATATGTTGATGGCGCAGAAGAAGAAAAATTGTTTCACCAATTTAATTTGAATTTAGCGTTTTCTTATTTTCCTGATAGTCCTTTTTTTGATTACATGATTCATAATGATAATTTAGAAAAAGCATCTTCTGAGCTAGTGGAAATAGTGAAAAGAGAAGTGGCCTGATTTATCTTTTCTTCACAACAAAGAAAACATGATCTCTTGTGAATGGTTCGAGTTCTTTTGCATCGATAATCTCTACTTTTTTGCTCGCTTCCAATTCGTTCTTGACTTCGCGAAATATATCTCTTGGTTTTTTTGTAACGTCAATGCTTCTTGCTTTTATTGCTAGCAGGCCATGACCGCCTTTCTTCAAAAACATATCAACATTTTTTAGGAATATCTCAAGCTGATTTTTCTGAGCAACATCTTGGTAAATTACGTCAACTTCTGAGACATACTGCATAAAAGTTTCTGGTCGATTTGCGTCAGCCATCAATGGAGCGATGTTTTTTCGTTCCTCGCAGACAAAGACAAGGTCTCTCATCACTCTTGGCGCAAAATCTAACGCAAAAATGAAACCTTCTTTTTTTACAATGTCAGAAACATGGCTTACAGTTGTTCCAGAAGCAGCTCCGAGGTATAGAACGACGTCACCTTTCTTGATTCCGATTTCCCGTATGCCATTATGTATTGCTGCTGAAAGTTTTGACCTGCTTGGAATCCACTCCCTATATTCAATGTTGCTTTCTGAAACTAAACTTTCACCATAAACTATTTTGCCAGGCGTAAGATTCTCTGTGAAAATAACTTTGCCTTTTCTTTTTGGTATCTCATACACTCCCTGAAATCTGGAATTTTGCATTTTTGTTACCTTTGGTTTTTTGTTTTATTTTTTTGTTACTATTTTACCTGTTTTCTAATTTTCCAAAATAATCTCTTCTTGCGCCGACGGCAATCTTCTGCGCCAAGTGCCTTGCTGCTTTTCCTTTCTCAGCTTTTTCAGCGTTTGCGACAGCCGGATGCTGCATAAGTATGCCGTATTTTGGAGGCTTGGCCCCGGTTTTCATATGTCTGAATAAGGCTTTTTCTGCGCCTAACAGCTGGATTGTTGAAGATGGAAGTTGCGCCAGTTTTTTGAAAGAGCCTGCTAAACTGATGAGTTTTGCAGCAATCAGAGCGCCTGCCTCTATTTTGAGATTAGGACAATATTTTTCTGTAAGCTGTTCAACATATACGACTTGAGTATCCCTTAATGTGAAAAGTGTTTCAATCTCCGTTGCCAAACTTTTTATAGGCGCATAATCATCATTAGCTAAATCAGCGCCCATGCTTTTTTCTTTAGGAAGATTGATTTTTTTCAGAAGATCCTCTTTTGTATTTGCAATGACATTTCTCACAAAAAGCCTATGATCTGCAATACTTCTTGAGAATTCTGGATTGTAGAGTTCATACCATTCACGCAGCCTTTTTGACAGTATGTTGGCTGCCTTGTCAAGTTCCTCAATATTATGGATTGATTGGATAAGCAGAAGATCCTCTTTGACTGATTCTTTGACTTTAAGTTTTGTCTGCAAAAGATTAACATCATAAAATTTAGTGAAGAATTCTCTGCTTTTGAAATGCTTAAGTATATTTGTTAGTTTGTCCGATTCGTAAGTTATTTCAACATTTTCAATTTTTTCACTTTTAAATCCTGCAAAAAAGATCTTGCTGTCTTTCTGTTTTGCCAGTTTTTCCAAAAAGTTCTTTTCAGTCTCAATCCATTTACTTTTGGAAATTGCATCAAAATCCTTAGGAGAAATGTCTGTTTTGTCAACTACCTTGAAGCTCTCGTCAAAAACAAATACACCCAAACAATTTGAAAACACATAAAATTCCATATTTATCAACCTGATTAAACTAAATTAAACCCGATTATATTCTCTAAGAGTATCTAAAAATCAGCTTTATT
>JAUYGA010000110.1 GCA_030690755.1 Nanobdellota archaeon | reverse complement strand
AGTTACAGATGCCGCAAACTTAATGGTCTTAAGATAAGGGGCCATCCTGTTGTAGACAAGCATTTCATCTTTTGTGAAATTTTCAAAAGGATTTACCACTTTGAATTCTAAACCTGAATCTTGAGGGCTTTCAGCAGCTGTTTTATGGGTTTTGTTTTCAGCCACATTATCGATTGAAACTGATACGCTATTTGCAGCATGTATTGCTGCCTTTTGAAAAATACTGTTTGAAAAACCAAAAGTTTCACTATTTGCAGCGTCTTTCGTTTCCTTCATATCACTTTCTATATGCGTCTTGGCATTGTTATGATTGCTTTTCCTGTTGGCGACATTATAAACAAACAGAGACGCGCCTAAAACAAATGCTGGAACTGCTAATCTCTTAGCATTGTTTCCGTCAGATAAAAAATCAAAAGTGTTTCTTGCAGCATCCTCTAAAAACAGGTAAGAAGGTATTTTCTGCTTGCTCTGCTCTATCTTTTGAGCGTATGCTATTGAATCCTGTCTGGCTTTTTCAGCCTCTGCATTTTTAGTTCTCTGATATGCTATTTCTTTCATAAATTCAGGAACATCAAGTTCCATTGTCTCATTACTCACTTTTATCACCTTGATTGGGATTCTCAGTAGCAGGGTTATTCTCATATACAGACTTATCAGGATTTACCGGCTTGGCGCAATTACCGCTCGTATAACACACAGGGCACTGATATGTTCCGCCGCAGCAGTCATCTTGTTTTTCAGATTCAGGATTATCATTTTTATCATAATTCATATTTCCAGAAACGCTTGCATCAGCAAAAATATCATCTATCATTTTCACCATCCATAAGCTTCTTTAGAGCATCTTCATTCAAAGCATCATCATCCATCAACTTCTTTACAGCATATTCAATGACATGAGACTTATTTCTGAATCTGCCTGATTTCAGTTTGCCCATTACAGCAAGAACTGTTTCCTCATCCATTGTTATTGACATTTTGTGTTTCATTTTTTCCAAAATAACATCGTCTGACCGAGTTCTTCCGATTCTAATATCTCGCATTCTAGACCTAGCTCGCATTGCTTTTGTTCAGTAAACCATCCGCCCTGTTTTGGAAGTAAAGAATTACCTATGTAACGCAAATCATTAGCAAGGATTGCTCCTCCTTTTTTTGTATGCTTTGACAGATTGTACATTGCCAATTTCTGACCATTTTCCTGCAATAAGTACATCACATTAGGACAAGAAATGAAATCAAAATGATTCCCTGGCAGATTTATTGTTGCAATATCTGCATTTATCAAAGACAAATCACCTGACGCTAATTTTTCTTCGAATGCTTTGGGTATGTTGGCTATCCTTATGCCTGACTCAAGATATGAGCACAACATCTTACCATCAGAAGCTTCCGCAATATATTTTGGAATCACCAATTCTTCATGCAATTCATGTATGACGGCATCATTTTGTTTGGTATCTCTCAGATACATACCCCATGCGTCTTTTAGAATCTTATGTGACTTATATTGTTCATTTGTCATAAATATTTTTGTTCTTCTTTGTATATCAGAAATAACTTCAGGATTCTTATCAATAATGGTTAGACTATAATCAATTTTATCTTCTAAAAATCCCGATATTCTATATGGTTCTGCAGAACAGATGATTTGGTCTCCATCAATACCTACGCCAACAAGCAACACATTTAAAACAACCACATCAGGAATTATTTTGTTAAGAACCTCTATTGCAGTTCCTCCTCTATTAAAAGCTGTTTCAGAATATGCAGGTCCAATATTTCCCACATAATTTTTTCTAGCTTCACTCACCCATTTTGGTTCTTTCATCTCCTCATCCATTGTTATTGACATCTTGTGTTTCATTTTTTGATTATAACCTCAAGCGACATTTGTTAAAGAGCCGCAGTTTTTCATTTCATTATAGTTTCGTTGTATCTGAACATCTGAAATGTATTTTTTCATCCTGCTTTCCGGCATTGCTTTTGGCAAGATTATTGTGAAAAGAGGGCTTCCATCTTTTGTCTCTCCGTAAAGCATTTTTCCGCCAAGCTCTTTTGTAAGATATTGTAAACCATAAAGGCCAAGACCTGAAGAAAAATGCGTTGAATTGTCAAAACCACTCATCCTTGCCATGAAAGCTATATCAGTTATGTCGCTGATTTTCATATCACCATATTTATATGGGGAATCCTGCCATGCCCGCACTCTTTTCTTTGATGAATTATTTGGAAAAACTAAAGAATCAATTCCCTTCTCTTTGATTGTATCAATCATTAATTTTTTCATCTTATTGAAATCAATTCCAGAACCATTATCGCCGACAGTAATAACATAAGAATCACGCGGCGCTTCATATGCCTGGATAAAGACTTTCTTGTTCTGGTCATGTTTTCCTTCTGCTTCTTCTTCAAATTTTTTAATGGAATTTTTTGATAGATTATACATTATTGACCAGACACAACCAGAATTTCCTTTAAGCTCAAAATCCTCAACATCCAAGCAGATCTCATTCTTATCTGTTTTAGAGAAAGAATCAACAATAGCATATTCCATGAAATAATTTCTGAACTTAAGCGTTATTGCAATCTCTTTTGCCAATTGTTTTGGCGAGAAATCTTCTTTTTTGTGTTTTAAGTTCAGCTCATTTTCAACCATGAAGTTAAGCATCTTATATGGTTCGACAAACTCTCTTAGAAAATCTGCGGGTTTCTCATTGAAATGGTTAAGTGTATCCTCAATATCTGCTCTGTTTCCGGTATAGTACTCATTTACTTTAGGCAAACCTAACCCTCCAAAAACGTTACTGAAAAGCGAAAAAGAGTCCAATGTCAAATGATTTACGTCATGCGTGAAAAAACTGTGTAAGGCATTATCAAAAAATGCCTCTTCAACCTTTTCTCCTAAACTATTCTGGTATCCCCAATCATGCGTAGGATTATTCTCATCATCAGGCGCTCTCTGGTCAATCACCCATTTTCTAAATTCTCTAACTTTTAATATATTAGGACGCAACTTTTCATATAAAATAGAACTTAATCCTTTATCCCGTTCATTATAAAGTTCCTCATCAAGCGCGGCAGGAGCTAATCTTTTAATATGCGTTAAATAGAAATCATAGCTGTCAAGAAAAAGTCTTGTGTCAAATTTTGGGCATTTCTCATCTATCTGAGCCATTCTCTCGTCTAAAATAGAAAGGTAAGCATCTAAGTCAGTCTTCAATCTAGACATGGCAAAGCGATTGATATTCTTTTCAGTGTTTTTAATGGTTTTTCCTCCCATAAAAGAGCATTTCATACTACCCCTATATAAAGCTTTCGCTTTTTTACCACTGCTAAGTAACTAAATAAATACCTTCCAGATGCCCTGAAAGCCTCAAAAAATGCCATAGAAACCTTTATAAACATAAAATACTCATCAGTTGAATAATCAAAATAATCATTAAAAAGTCAAAAAAGGTGGTTTAATGGCTCTATTCGGCAATCAACAGATTCCTCCTGAAATGGCAATGCAAGGCGCTGCCGGATCTTTAGTTGAACAGGTCATGCAATTAAGAGGCCAAGGAATGCCTAACAGTCAGATTGTGCAGATGCTTATTTCTCAAGGCAATAATTATCCTGATGTTTTCAATGCAATGTCTCAGGCAGATATGATGAGCAATCAAGCAACTGCTGGCGCTCCAATGATGACAGGCGGACCAATACCGCAACAACCTCAAAACCAGATGCAACAGCCTCAACAAATGCAGCAATCGCAGGAAACAAATAAGGAAAAGATAGAAGAGATTGCAGAAGCGATTATTGAAGAGAAATGGAATGAACTTGTTAAAAATATGAACAAGGTCATCGAATGGAAAAGCAAGACTGACGCTAAAATCGCGCAGATTGAGCAGCAGCTTAAAGATACAAATTCTAATTTTGAAGAACTGCATCGTGGAATCCTCGGAAAAGTCGGCGAGTATGACAAAAGCATCCAGGATGTCGGAACAGAACTAAAAGCGATGGGAAAAGTTTTTGAAAAAATCATACCGACGCTTTCAGAGAATGTCAACGAGCTTTCCAGGCTGACTCA
>JAUYGA010000076.1 GCA_030690755.1 Nanobdellota archaeon | reverse complement strand
TTGGAAAAAGATTTTTAAGCTTTCATATACTTCATTTTTTAGTTGACGGTAATTATCGAACCTCTTATAAACAAATCCCTTTTCTTCATCTTTTATTTCGTTTATTAAGTTCCTGACTCTTTTATCGCGCTTCTCATCCTGCTTTCCTTTAATAAAGAAAAGGGTTATCTTTTTATATTTTGTAGCTAAGCGATATTCTCTTTCTGTGGCAGAAAATCCGTCCTTGCCCATTGTTCCGTATTCAAAACCTAATATTCCAATGTAAATATCGCTTCCTTTTAAAGCATCTAAATAGGCCTTTTTAGATGAAACGGCCCGGGCAGGGGTTCTTTCAAAAAGCACTGTTTCAAAATATCGAGATAAGACTGGACTATCGGTAATTAATTCATCGATTGCCAAGCGTTCTGTTTCTAATTCTTTTTGGACGGAACTAATGAAGATTTTAAATTTGCGCATGGTTATTTCTTATGTCTTGGATTAAAACGTAAAATTATTGCTATGCCGGGATATCTAGCAATATTTTTATTATTAACTCTGGGAAAATAGCTATCAATTAGAGTATTTCGATCTTTAAAGTATCTCGAAAAAGAAAGAAAATCTTTTTTTCCAAATTTTGTTTTATTAATTTGGGGGACCACAAAACAACAACTCACGTTAACGCTACCCTTATCTTTACGAGACATCTTCGAAAGTTGCTTACTGGCATCTTTTAACGCTCTCTTGATATTCTTTGCAGCTTTGTCAGAAAAAATAGATGGCCATACTTGTTTACATTCAATAGAAAAATCTAAGTTGTCAATTTTAAACCAGAGATCACACCGCCCCTGAGATTTTCTTTTGCCATGATGTCTTTTGACACTATATTCTTCTATAGCTATTCCGCCTAACTTCCATGCTGCAACTGCTAAAAATCCCGTATTAACTCTTTCGTTATACCAATAAGGAAGATCTTCTTGAGATATCTCAATATAGTGACCCAAGATTAGTTTCCATTCTCTAAGTAATTTTTTCAGGATCGCAATTTTTTTCATTGTATTAAATCTATTATTTATTAGTTAAATAAGGATAAAACTACTGTGTTAACCTTGACTGGTATTCGCCCAAACTAACGCTATTACCCAACCCAAAAATGTCCAACCTAAACAAAGATTCAGTACAAAAATAGCTTCTTTTTGCTTATGATTTCTATTTTTAGCAACTTTCCAAGGGAAAAAATAAATGCAGTAAATTCCATATAAAAGCAAAGCTGCTATAGCTAACAAACCTAAAACCATAGCGCTCATACCGAGGAATGCTGCAACTTTCGTTATTCCTTTATTCCCACCCCAAATACCAAAATATGTTGAAACCAAAAGACCTAAAAGCATAATGCTTAAACCCAAAATCCCCATAATCTTAAAATCTTTTTTAGTCATCTCTTCCATATCCTTTCTTGGATATTCTAACTATTTAACATTTTTAACTATGCCAGATATAATCGTACCGACGTATTCCCAATTTGCATTTCCTGCATAAACTTCATCTCTTTTATTTGCTCTGCTAATCTTTATGCCATCCGAATATGCTTCTACTGAAATGATATCGCCGAGTTCGCTATCTATATTTTTGGCTGAGCCATCATAGATATACCGTTTATTAGTAACATAGAAAGTGCCTTTATCAATTAATCTTTTTCCCATATGAGATTCGCCTTTGGCCTTAAAACCTCCGATCCTATAAGAAACGCCCTTTGTGATTCTAAAACTAAAACCGCTGATGCCGCCTATAGTATCTCTCACGGCAACATCTTCATATAATTCAACTCCGTCTACTTTAATATAGCATTTTTCATTTTTGTCCAACAAAATAGGAACGCTGGTTATCTCCTTAAGTGCCGAAATATTCCCTTTTTTTAACTGTATTAAATTAATGTGCTGATTTATCGCGGGCATCATTTTATTGATAATGAGTTCGAAAAGCTCGTCTTTACTTTTTATCAAATCTTCTGAACGCTTAACCACCAATGAAATTTCTTTCCTTTCTTTTGAAAATAATCCTGCTTTATTTAACGTATATTTTTGTAACGCTAAATCAAAAGCGAGTAGTTTATCAAAATCTTCATCCTCATTTCCCAAAAGTTCATCAACCTCAATTTTGCCATAATTCAATTCTTTTCGAAATCCTTCATCTGTTTTAATATTCAATTCTTGAAGAGTTTCCGGGATTAAAGCTTTAATCCCGCGGATAGTTTCTAAAAATTGATTGGCTCTCTTGATGCCTTCAGATAATGCCAAAAGTTCTTCTTTAATATCCGGGTAATCATCTGGATTTATTGTTTTTAGATTCTCCTCAATCAACTTTATGACTTTAGTTCTATTCTTCATAATAATTCCCTCCGTAACTAATAAGAATTTTTTATCAATTCATCAACCGTTACACTTAAAGCTTCTGCTATCTTAGCAACCGCCTGAACTGAGGGACGTTTAATTACTCCTGTTTCAATCTTAGTTAAAGTAGTATAAGGAATGTC
>JAUYGA010000074.1 GCA_030690755.1 Nanobdellota archaeon | reverse complement strand
AGGGCGATGAATAAATAGGGGAACTCGGGATGGGTTAGGACATGCGACAAAATAACTGAGCTTTTCGCTGGCTGCTTGAGAGGCGGCGAAAGAAGTATATCAAATTGGTAGCTCATGCTATTTTGCCGCACGTCCTTAGTTGAGAAATTAAGAAGCGGAGTTAAAGGTTAAGCGGTTGAAGAGCGGTTGAGAGACTTGTTGAAGAGATGATATAAATACTGGTAAAAATCCTCAGTCAAGGATATAATCCTGTCTTTGACACTTGAAGAATAAGAAAAGCTTGAAACCTTATGGTAATATTGGGTTTCAAGCTTTTTGAGTTAATAAAAAAGTGCGCAATGTTTCAATGTTTTTTTGTTATTTTAAAAATTTTTTTCATTCGTTTTGAAGTGACAATCTGGTAATCGGTATTAAAGCCAAAAACATCATGCAAAGCATCGGTAAAATCTGTCCTTGTATATATTGGTTCATAGCCTTCATCCTTAATCTCCTTAAAATTCATTTCCCGTAATTCACTGATAATCTCATGGCAGGTAAATTGCTCTTTGAGCCTCTTTTCAAGGAGCCTATAAATAATCAGCGATATAAAGCAAGTGATGAAATGTGCTTCTATCCGGTCATCATCTCTCAGATATACAGGCCTTGCTTTAAACTCACTTTTCATGATTCTAAAGCATTCTTCGATTTCCCATCTCCGGTGATTTACTTTAACAATTTCAGAAACATCATCCTCCAGATTTGTACACACACCATAAAAACCGTCAAAAGCTTCTTCTTTCTGGATTTGGGTTGTATCAATGCTGTATTTTTCTTTTTCTGCAATTTCTCCATCGGAAGTTATACTTGTCTTTTGAATAAGCCTTTTGTAGTCGTTTTGGTGGCATTTACTTATTTTATCAGGGTTGGAGTCTATCAGCTTTTGAGCACGTTCTATTTGAGAGGCTCGAATTTTACGCTGATAATCCCTGTATTTGATGGAGTATGTTACAATAAGCCTTTGTTCAAGGTCCTTTCCTTTAATCCAGCGTTCTTTGTAGAAAACCTTGGCCCGTATTTTTTCTTTATCTTTGTCACTGGCATTTTCTATCATCTCATCAAGTTTAGATATGTCATAGGTTTTTTCATCGCCCGGAAGTTTCCAGTCAATTGGAGCAAGAGACCAGTTTCGAAGGTGTTCATTCAATTTTTTAATGGACTGTGTGGTGATAAAAGCACGCCCGTCCTTGTCATTGAACTTACGATTAGCTTCGGAGGAAAGACCTGCATCAGTACAGACGACGAACTTGGAAAGCTCGAAATCAGATAATATTTTTTCTTCTAAAGGTTTTAATGTGAGCTGTTCATTCATGTTTCCCCTGTTAATACTGAAAGCTAGTGGAATGCCATCACCGTCCATGAACAGTCCCATCTGGACAATAGGGTTGGGTCTGTGCTCTTTTGACGGTCCGTATTGCTTATCACCATCTTCTTGTTCAATTTCAAAATAATAGTTGGTACAGTCATAGTAAAGTATACCGGTATTCCTTTTTGAAATCTTCAGGCTACTTTCATATAGAGATGATTGAATAAAATCAGTTTCTTTGGCGAGGTATTCTAGTGCTCTGTATATTTGATGCAAATCAAAATTGGGCTGTTCAATAAACTTTTTGGATTCTTCATATGTTGCAAGCTTCGATAAAGGGAATAGTATCCTGCCATAAATTAGTCTGGAAAGGATAGAATCCAAATCAAATTTGAACTTGTATTTCATGGAAATATGTTTACAAAGCTTGTGTAGTTCAAGCTCATGGTATATCTGCTGTAAGAAAAGATATCCGCCGTTAAAGCAACGACGCTCATCCTTCTCAATTCGCTTGTATGGCGAGTACTTGGCAATGACATCAGGCTCTCGCCCTTCTTTTTCAAGGCGGTTCATCTCTTTAACATATTCCTCTGCCCATTCATGGGGATCTCTACCATTCAGTTTTATTTTCAACTCCGCATAGGTTCCAAGCTTTTCTACAATCTTGGTGCTACGAGTACCATTATTATAGACGGATTTTGTTACATAGAAGGAAGTTGCATTTTTTGATTCAGAAGTCTGCAGTCTCATTTCACACACCTCGTCATTAGTATAATACTGATATTATAACACAATGCGACGCATTGCGCAATTATAATTTTTAAAATTTGACAAAAAAATTAGCCTATCTGTAGGCTTGCAGGATTTTTTTTCCTATTCAACTGTCAAACACCCGGAATGCTCCTTTAATGAAAAAAATCCGCTTGCTTTATCACTCAATAAAGTAAACGGCTGACCTTATAGATCATATAAAAAAAAGGGCATAAGCTAAAAAGCCTTGCCCTCTTGTTCATTCGCTTTCGAAGTCGCTTTTGACGTGTGTAAAATTCTTGACTTTTAAATAATAACACTATAAAATCCTGTCTTTGACACTTGAAGAATAAGAAAAGCTTGAAACCTTATGGTAATATTGGGTTTCAAGCTTTTTGAGTTAATAAAAAAGTGCGCAATGTTTCAATGTT
>JAUYGA010000013.1 GCA_030690755.1 Nanobdellota archaeon | reverse complement strand
GAATGTCACGTTTTTGTCAGGCGAGATTTTTAGCATTGCAAATTTTAATGCGCCATAACCAATTATTCTGGACGTCTTTACAAAGTCTTTTGCCTTTTCCCTTATCTTTATCTCTGCCAGTGCCTTCTCTCTGGCCTCTTTCATAAAATCTTCTAAGAGAACGACATTTCCTTTACGTGTTGACATCTTTCCTTCTTTTAGCAGGACAAATGCATAATGCACAGATTCAGGCGCTTTATAACTGAGCAACCCTAACGCAGCATTGATTTGCATAAAGTAAAGTTTCTGATCCTCTCCGAGAATTATTATATTCCGATCTATTCCTGGCTTTTCAATTTTTTCAATAGTATATGCAAGATCCCTCAACGGATATAGCGATGTGCCGTCTGCTCTTGTCAAAACTAAAACAGGCGATTTCATAGGCAGTTCGTGGTCTTCCTGGTTGAGAACTTTTCTGCCTTCTTCATCCACAAAAAGTTTGCCTGTATGCTGCAGTTTTGCAATTATCTCGCCCAGCTTTTTGTCCCAAAGGTATTTTGATTCATAATCATAAAAATCATATTTTATTCCAAGATCTGACAAGATTTTTGCTTGTCCTTTTATACATATATCAACAACCTTTCGAAACTTCTCCTTAATATCTTTATCCCCCTTTTCCAGCTTGTTTAGAAGAACAAAAACACCTGACTCGCCTTGAGAGCTAACTGCTATGCGGTTATTAGTATCAACATAAATTTGAAGCAGATCATTGAATGAAACCTTTTCTTTGCCTGCGCACCCCATAACTAGTATTGCTATCTGCTTGCCCACATCATTGACAAAATAATGAACTTCTGTATTGTATCCTTCAAACTTAAATATCCTGACAATAGAATCTCCAATCAACGCGTTTCTTGCTCTCCCTACATGAGGGCTGGCATTGGGGTTTATGCTTGTGTGTTCAATCAATGCTTTTTTTCCTTTTCCAGAGCCAGAAGAACCATAATGTTCATTCTCAGAAAAAATCTTTTTTATGACATCCTCGATAAGCTTCTGCCTGTTGACAAAGAAATTAAGATATGGACCTTTGACCTCTATCCTCTCGAGCAGATGACTGTACTTTTTGACATCAATCTTACTTTGAAGCTCTTTTGCTATCTCGTTTGGAGATTTTTTCTGCTGCTTTGCAAGAGAAAAACATGCGACAGAAAAGTCACCCATGTCCTTGTTTGGCGGAACCTCTAAATTCACGTCAAGAGCGCCTGCTTTTTTCAATATCTCTAAAACAATGTTCTTGTATTGCTCCATATGAGAAAATATGATGACGTGATTTATAAATTTTGTTAGAAAAAACAGTATTGAAAAGTTCAAAACGCGTTCAAATTGTGTCACTTAAGTTGACTGCTTCTTTTTATAGAAAAGCATAAATAGGCCAAGTCAGTTTTTCAGTGTTCATGACTTCAAAAATAGGAATTGCAGATACAACTTTTGCCAGGATAGATATGTATAAGATAGTTGAAAAAGCAATAAATGATCATGGCGTGAGCAGCAAGCTAGAACGTTATACTGTGCCAGGAATAAAAGACCTTCCTGTAGCTTGCAAAAAACTAATTGAAGAATTAAAGTGCGATATTGTTATAGCGCTAGGCATGCCTGGTCCTGAGTTAATTGACAAGCAATGCGCTCATGAGGCTTCAACTGGGCTAATTCAAGTCCAATTAATGACTAACAAACATATCTTAGAAGTTTTTGTTCATATTGATGAGGCAAAGAATGATAAAGAACTTTTTGATATCACTTATAACAGATCATATGAACATGCGGTTAATGCGTTAAGACTGCTTGAGGGAAAAGAATCATTATCAAAACTCGCTGGCCGAGGAATCAGGCAAGGTCGTAAAAGCGTAGGGAGATTAGGAGAATAGGGTGGAGGTAAAAATGGCAAAAGAAAGAATTGGTATAGTGGTATCAGACACATATGCGGATATAACAGAAGCTATGCTGACTGTTGCAAAAACACATGCTGAATTTTTAGGCGTGGAAGTGAAAGAAGTATTTCATGTTCCGGGAAGCTATGATATGCCACTCGCAATAAAAAAGATGATAAAAAGACCGGATATAGACGGCATTGTAACTCTTGGAGCGGTGATTGAAGGAGATACAGACCACGACAATATAGTGGCCCAAAATGCGGCCAGAAAGATAACCGATTTAAGTGTTGAGTTTGAAAAACCCGTCAGTTTAGGCATTTCCGGACCTAAAATGAACAGGATGGATGCAATGAGACGCATTGATAAGATGGCAAAGGGAGCTGTTGAAGCATGCGTGAAAATGCTCAGAAGGCTGAAATAATGCTCTGTTCTGTCAACAAAGCTGTTGATGAATTGAAGAAAGGCAATTTTATAATTGTAGTTGATGACGCAGATAGGGAAAATGAAGGTGATCTCGTCATCGTCGCAGAAAAGGCTGTTCCGGAAAAGATCAATTTCATGATCCGGCATGCAAGAGGGCTTATATGCGTGCCTCTAACTGGACAAAGGTTGGATGAACTTGGCATCTCACCTATGATTCCGGAACAGCACAATACTGAATCGAATAGATGTAAGTTTACTATCTCAGTTGATTATAAACATGGAACAACCACAGGAATAAGCGCATTTGATCGAGCTGCAACAGTTAGCGCGCTTATCAGCGATAAAAGCAAATCCGATGATTTCATAAAACCAGGGCATATTTTTCCGCTTAAATATGAAGAAGGCGGCGTATTAAAAAGGGCGGGCCATACAGAAGCAGCTATTGATCTGGCAAGACTTGCAAACTTGTATCCTGCCGCAGTCATTTGCGAAATTATTAATGAAGATGGTTCTATGTCAAGAATGCCTGATCTGATTGCTTTTGCAAAAAAACATAAGTTGTATATCATTTCTATTGAAAGTTTAATAAGACACCAAAGAAGCCAGTTTTCAAACATTCATGAAACAGAAGAAATAGAATTGCCTACCCGTCATGGGAATTTTAAGATGAAAATATTTGAAAGCGATGTGGACAAGAAGCATCATATCGCATTGATAAAAGGGGATATTAAAAACAAAACAGATGTCCTTGTAAGAGTTCATTCTGAATGCATTACAGGGGATGCTTTTTCAAGCAGACGCTGCGATTGCGGCGAGCAGCTTCATAAAGCGATGGAGATGATTGAGAAAGAGGGACAAGGGGTTATTCTGTATATGAGGCAGGAAGGGAGAGGAATCGGTTTAGTCAATAAAGTCAAGGCATATGCTCTCCAGGAAAAGGGCTTTGATACTGTTGAGGCAAATAACAAACTAGGTTATGATGATGATCTTAGGGATTATGGGATAGGCGCTCAGATATTAAAAAAGCTGGGATTGTCATCAATCAGGCTTCTTACAAACAATCCGAGAAAAGTGATAGGTCTGGAAGGGCATGGATTGAAAATTTCTAAACGAATAGCTCTTTTGATTGAACCAAATGAGAAGAACAGATATTATCTAGAGACAAAGAAAAATAAGTTGAAACACTTACTATGAAACATAATGTTTTCACTTGATAAGTTTATTGATAAATTCATTTGACGAAAAGCTTTTTAAGTTTATTCCTTCCTTTTAGGCCTTTTTGAGAATCCTTAATTTTCAGCTTCTTTTTTATCTGCGCAAGTTCGTGCTGTATCTGTTTCAGCTGTTTTGTAATCATCACTCGTTCTCTCCACTGCAGGAAAAGAAAAAGTATGTACAACCCTATGATTCCGCCGACAAAAACGCTTAGCATGCTGAGCAGCTGGCTTAATCCTGCTGCCAAGGGCTGAAGCTGCACAGGTATTGCTGAACTGTTTATGCAGATTGCCTGAACAGGCTCTGCCAATACATCTATTTCAGACATAAATTACCTCTTTTATATTTTCTTTTATATCTTAATTGGAAGGAAATAAGAGTATAAATATCTTGCGGAAAAATCATGGAAGATAATCGCACCTTTTAAAACAATCATGTCCGAAACAAAACATTTATATTCTAACACAGTTTGATGAAGGGAATGGAAAGACTGAACATAACAAAAGCGACAGAGGAATATGTAAAGGAGCATCCGAGCATAAAAGATTGCCTAAAGAAAGGCCTGATAAATTATTCAGCTCTGGCCAGGAAGATAGGCAAGGAAAAAGACATCAAGAATTTTGAAGCGATACTTGTCGCAGAAAGAAGGTTTTATAGCAAGCTTAAGAAAGAAAAAGCTGCTGAAAATGAGATAATCGATTTGATGAAAAAAAGCAAAGTCGATGTCAAGAGCAAGATGGTCGTCGCAGTCATCGAAAAGAATGTTTTCTTTGACAATCTCATAGACCTGCAGAGGAAGGCAAAAAAATATGAGGAAGATATCCACATAATCCAGGGGATAAACACCATAACAATCATAACATCAAATGAATTCAGTGAGGAGATAAAAGGGGTTTTCAAAAGGAATATTGTGAAGCTGCATCCTGATTTGGTTGAAGTCATTGTAAGAAGCCCAAAAGAGATAGAGGATGTTCCTGGCGTAATAGCTTATCTTTACTCCCTGTTGTCAGAGAATAATGTTAACATAATAGAGACAATGTCAAGCTGGACTGATACAATTTTCATAATAGAAGAAGCGGATTTGATAAAAGCGCTTAATGCATTGAAATTCTGATAAAAGAAATAACGCCTTATCTTCTGGTTGTTCTTTTTAGCTGTTTGATTTCTTTGACAGAGTTCATTATCATCGCATTTTTTTCAGCAAGATTGGCCTCATAGTGATAAGTGTTGTTTTTTATGAGTTCTTTCAGCTGGTTGTTGAGTTCAAGAAGTCTTTTTGCATTTTCAGAGAGTTCATCGATGATTCTTCTGTTATCAGCTATTGAAACAAGAAGGTTTTCTTTTTCAGACTCGTGTTGATTCAGCTGATTCTTAATTTTATCAATCTCATGGACATAAATCTTTTTCATAATGTTATGTTCCTTTCTCGTCACATAAAACCTGTTCAGCTTAAAATCCACAAATCCCTCTATTTTTTTTGAAAAATCCTTGAAAAATTCAGCAAGCGACTCAAAAGCAAATCCGCCAAGCTTAGGCATCTCATGGATATCAGAAACTGTATCGATATAGGTTTCCTTCACTTTCCTGTTTAGATTTTTGACATTTGAATTAAGAAACATTTTATTCCCCGCCATAGCAGAACGAATACTTGAGATAGCGCCAATACTCCCTTCGGTATCTTCGTCACTATATCCAGTCGTCATTATAATGCATAATAATGACCATTACTATATAAATTTTGCTACTATTAAATGGTAAGAAAAGAAAATCTTAAATACACAAATGGAAAAATAGCCAAACAGGGGAACAAATGGGGCTTGAAAACTTAATAGAAAAAATCCAAGGGATAGTCTGCAAATCAGGCGATATATTTGACGCGCTGAACAATCCAGACAAAGTCAACAATACCAGAATAAACAACTATGAAGTTCTGGAAAACATAAGAAAAGCTGCCGAAATTAACTCAGACAGCCTTGAAAAACTTCTG
>JAUYGA010000028.1 GCA_030690755.1 Nanobdellota archaeon | reverse complement strand
CTATCTATTGGACCAGAAGCGCCGATTAAAAAACCATGAGATATTATTTGGCTAGGAACATTTCCCACATTTTTTAATAATGCATTTGAAACTGTTGAACTTAATATCTCTGGATTGCCATTATAAAATGTGAATAAAGGTTTTCTATGCACAACCATTTTAGAAAATTCATAATCCAAAGAATTCATATTAATCACATTGATTACTCTTGCTTCAATACCCTCTCTTTTGAGCAGCATAGCAGAATTTGTTGCAGGAACTGTTGGCAACCCTGAAGAAACTATTGTAATATCAGGAAATTCAGAATCATGAGTTATGTAATATTCAACATTTCTTTTTTCTAAATCAATAAAATTAAAATCTGCAGAATGAATCCTGATGTAGACTGGACCTTTTATTTCAGAAAATGCTTTTTCTAAACATAAACCAAGATCCACCGAATCTGCCGGCTCCAAGAGAGTTACTCCTGGCATCGATATTAAAGCCCCGGGTTGTCCAGTTGACTGATGGGTGGAGCCATTCTTTCCACCGCTTAAACCACCATCGTCTCCTACTAAAACCATATCACTTTTTCCTTGCGCTGCAGCATTCAGTTGATCTAATGCCCTGTATAAAAACGCATCATTTGGGTTAATAAATATTTTTGATTGCGGATCTGAAACAGATATCCCATGAGCCATTGCAATCATATGTTGTTCCCTTATTCCAACATCCACATAGATGACCGGATCATCAAATCCCAATTCAGAAACTTGGTCATCTTTTATCAAATCAGCAGTCATTGCATAAAGCCGAATATTATTTCTTTTTGCTTCTTTTACTATTTGGTTTGAATATTCAAAAAAAGAGTCAACAAGATTTTTAGATCTTATCAGATCAATATTGAAAGCCACAGAACTAGGGAAGTTTAGCACTTCGATAGATTCATTTCTAGGAATGAGTTCAGTTACAGCTTCTTGAATTTTAACATTAAGTTTTTTTAAGTTTTCTTCTTCTGCTTTTATTCCCTCATCAAGGCATTCTGGCGTACATCTGCTTATAGTGTGATAACCACAAATACTATCAATGCAACCGCTAAGACCTTTTCCTTTAATCGTATTCGCAACAATAAAAGTGGGCCTTTTTATTTCAGCCAGTTTACCATACGTATGCATAATTTCATCAAAATCGTGGCCATTTTTAATTTCAAGAACATCCCACCCATATCCTTCCCACATTTTTTTTATGTCAGTATTAGAATCAGACCTTTGCGTTGATCTAGAAAGTTGTTTTCCATTTTTGTCCAGTATACAGATAAGATTATCAAGAGAAATATTTGATGCGTGTCGTGCTGCTTCACTCACATTTCCCTCTTGTTCTTCACCATCTCCTAAAAATACAAATGTTTTATAATTTATTCCAGTTTTTTTTGAAACTAAGCCGCTTCCAACACCATAAGACAATAACATGCCAAGTAATCCACTTGGAGTGATGTCAACTCCAGGAACCAATTTCATGTCTTCGTGACCTTGAAGTCTTGAATCAAGTTGTCTATAAGTCAATAACTCTTCTTCAGGAATCCACCCTATTAACGAAAAAATTTTATATCTTAAAGGACCAAGATGCCCTCTTACAAGTACTCTATCTCTGGAAGCATCACGGGGATTACCTGCATTGTAATTTAGAACCCCTCCAAAATACAAAGCAGTCATAAGTTCAACCGAGGAAGAGCAACCTCCAAGATGTCCGCTTTTTGCATTTTTTATGATATCAAATACTCCTCTTCTAACTTCCGATGCAATTGCTTCTAATTTAGTTTTATTATCCATCTTTCACTCCCTCCCAAATTTTGCATATTTGAGTAAGTGTTAAAGTGTCACCTTTGCATTTTTTTTTCAAATAATCAACAGACTTAGCATATTGCCCGTCATCAAATAACGTCCTTTCTCCAAAAGAAACAACAGAAAGTGAAGCTAATAATCTGTCTAGGTTCACATTAGAATAATCCCAGTTAAAAACAACCTCCTTTTCACTTGTTTTAAAATATTTGCTTAATAAATTAGAAATTTTATTTGATTCACTATTCCTTTGGTTTATGTCGTATCCTTTAGATATGCTTCTAAGGGAGATATCGTCTCCTTCTAAAGGTTTCATGAGGAAGATTGTTCCGTTTGGATTAACACAATTCGCAATATTTAATATGAAATATTCATAGACATTATTCCCAGAAAACAAAAAATCCACATGAATATCCACTTGGTCAGCATTCTGATTTAAAACTATACAGTTCTTTTTTACACGAACCACTTCAGAATCTAAAGCTCGCGAATCTATATCTACACAATAAATATCACTAAAATAATCTGAGAAATGTCTGGGCACCCACGCATAGTCCCCGCAACATACATCTGCACCTCGCATTTTACTTTTTCCTAATCTGTTCAATGTTTCTTTTATAGAACTCTCCATCTTATTTCTATAATCCTCTTTTTCTCTCCAAAGAGAATCGAAAGAAAGAATTTTACATGCTTGGTAATAACCTTCAGAACTATTAAAAGAATCAAACATCATTTTATAGTCATCATAGGTCATTTTCATTCACCAAGACCAAACAGTTCATCGATATAATGAAAATATTTGTCCGCATTTCCCTTGGAATTGAGCATCATCATTTTTACTTTTTTTGGCATTTCGACAAGTGCTTCCAAACATGCAAATCTAAAGTCTCCGCTTTTCATATTTCCTCTGATTATCATCTTAGACTCATCAATAAGATTGTCTAATTCTGGATTTTTTCCAGCAGATAAACCCAACATGCAGGACTTAAACCGCTCATACTTCTTTAGAATTTTTTTAGAAGAAAGAGCTGATTCTCCAGTCCAATTGAAATTCTTAGAAGGATGACTGGTCAATAATAATGAAACTCTTGTCAAATTCTTCCCATATTTATTCAATAAAGAAGGCAACATCTCTCCAATTCCTTTAGAAGCGCTGATTATCTTTCCATCATATTTTCCCATACCTAAAACAGAATACTCTTTTGTTCTCAATTGATCTGGGAGAATTAATGTTTCAGCAAAAATCCTTTTTATCACCCAAGTTTTTAAGTGTTCTTCTACAAAAAACCTAGTTATTGGAAGTTTTGTTAGTCCTTCTTGAGCTTCAAATAAATTAAATAATTCACTGTCTGACATCGGTTCTATTATACCGCCGCCGTATTTTTTACCGATTCCCCTGCTTCTTACAAAATAATATTCACCAAAAAAAGTATCTAACCTATCTTCCAAAATCTTTTTTAGATTAGGCGTTATTATTTTTGTGACTGATAATTGGTTTTTAACATCCTGTTTCCAAATTTTATCGGAATATTTTAGAGCACTTCCTTCAGACGTGTTAATTATAACATTGCAATCATCATACTGTATATATAAAGCATCTAAGTATTTTTCATATCTCATCTCTTTTGTGTGATAAATGTTGTCAAAATCCGCCGTGATTTCAAGTTTTTTTAAATCACGAATTTGCCTTTCAGAAAAATAATCTAGCAAATCCAGGGGGGCTGTCAATCTGCTGAAATCGCCTGAATCGATATCATGGGTTTTTTCAAGCTTCTCTAAAAAGCCATTCTCTTCTCCTTTCAATGCGCCGCTGATTTTTTCAGATAATGTTATTGGTTCAATCCCGCTATAATGGAAGCCCAAAGGAAAATACACTTTATTACCTTCCATTCTTTGAAATCGTGCAAATGTATCTGCAATCACAAATAATTTTACATGATTTAAACTAAGCGGACATACAGGATGCATATAAGGCACACCTAATGAAACAGTTTCATTCATGAAAAATTCCTCCACTGCAACGAAAGCTTAGAACGACCGGCGATAAGAATTAAATCACGCATTGTAAATTTATTGGATGGTTGAAAAAATACTTTTCCATTTTTTCCATTACTATCAGACACATTGCCATTTGTCCCATTACTATTATTTACATTTTCTTTATTCATATGTTCCCCTCAAAAATCTAAAACTATTTGATAAATTCTAATTATTAGAATCATAGCAGATTATATATATTTATTCACTATATTATAATAATAATTATAATATTATAATTATAGAAAAGTTTATATATTCAAACAAATTCCCTCTGTCGCATGAGAAGAAAAATAGCAAAAATAGGACCAGCTACGCTGATGATTAGCCTCCCAAGCAAGTGGGTCAAAAAGTATGGGCTGAAAAAAGGAGACGAACTCCACTTTGAAGAAAAAGGCAGTTCAATGATTCTTAGCGGAACATCTGTTAAAGAGATAGGCAGAATTGAAGTCTCTGTTAAAAACACAAATGTTTTCAGATCAGTTCTCGGCAGCTTGTACAGAGCAGGTTATGATGAATTTGTTTTCAACCTAGCTGGTTGCAAAATAGATCTTACCAAGCTTAATGAGATTCTTAATTTTTTTGTAGGATTAGAAGTCGAAGAGTTTTCTGATAAAAGGATAGTTCTAAAAAGCGTCGCTTTCATAGAGAGCAAGGATTATGATTTTTTCATAAACAAACTATTTGTCACAATAAAAGTAATGTTCTCCGAACTTATTGCATATTTTAATGGAGAAGAATGCAACCTAAACAATCTAGACGAGATGAGAAAGAATAATCTACGTTCCAGAGAGTATTGCATGAGAGGAATAAACAAGCTTGGTTTTTCCGGAAACACAGCAGAAGAAACCTATGCATTCCTTTTAATCTTGGAAAAAATAAGCGGTTCTTTGTGGCATATTGGCACTTACTCAAAAAACAACAAGCCAAAACCTTCAAAAAAAGCAGTTGAACTTCTCGAAAATTTAAGAGAATTAATGATAAAACTAAATACTGCTTATAGCAAAAAAGATTTTGATAAAAGCATACACGATGTTCTTAACGACAGATATTTCTTCAGACAAGAATGGTTTGCTGAAGACAAGTTATTTAAGATTTTCAAAAAAACAGATATAGACCCAGTAGTAATGGCCCTGTTGCTTAATATCAGAATGGAAGTTGCATCTGCAACCTCGAGGTTCAATGCGACGATGGTTGTACAAGACAAGAATCTGGTTAAATAATTCTTTTAATTTTGGCATTCTGGAAGGGACTGCGTATCTATCGCGTTACGTGGTTTAGGAAGAACATAATCCTCAAATTCTTTCGTAGACCTATCCTTTAATTTTTTAACATGAGGGAAATCACAAAGATTTACAATATATAGCTGATTATTGTCCAATGCGCCAAATGGAGATAAATCTTCACTCAGAGGTTTAAAGAAAAAAGGTTCATAACAATCATCTAAAGAAGGACAAATATAATCCAAAAAAGAAAATACAGTAATAGGTAATAAACCATAACTTTCTGCAGCATATTTAATTTCTTGGGCAACACTTTCTAAATTTCTTTCAACCACATTTGTCACGCTTAAGCGAAGCACATCATCTTCATCTCTATATCTTACTTTTTCATCAATAACTGGCTGGTTAACAAATGCGCTTATTAAATTTCCTTCATGTTTTAGAAATGCAGTTAAATGGAACTGAAAATTAGGATAATCCATATCTATATTAACAAAATAAGAATTGGTCTCAGAATCATAACTAATATTATTAACACCAATATCAATCCTATGTTTAAGATTTTTTATCAAATAGTATTCATAATCATGTTTACCGCCTAAATAAAGAGAAAGACCCTCTTTATCAAACCCACCATATTCCTTATTAGCTTCTCCTAAAGATGCAGCTTCTAAAAACATCACAATCCCCCTGTCTAACTTATAATCCCTTAATCCGATTGGCTTATATGATTCATCAAATTTTATGATAACATTACCAAGACTATTTTTGTAAATATGACTATTAAACAGTGCCTGAGCAATTAATTCTGCAGATTTTTCATCCACTTTTTGAGTTGACTTAAAATATCTAGTGAACACAAAAGGATAATCTAAAATCAGTTTTGTTAATTCCTCAAGTGATGATACGGGTGTCCATTCTGGAAAAAATGTTTTTCTTTCTTGAACTAATTTTCGATAGTCTCTACTCTTTATTCTTTTAAATTGATTAATTTCAGCAAGATCTTTTTCAGTGAACTCACTCCCTCCTGCTCTTGCGAATCCCTCAATAAAAGAAGTATCAGAATATTCTAACTTCTTTGTATCTAACTCATAAAACACATCCACCTCAGTCTTGTCTTTAAAAGTAAAACGATTAATACCCATAAATCCTATTCCATTATATTTTACATGCGCTTCATAAAAATCACTAAACGACTGCTTTGACATTTTTTTTAGATCAAA
>JAUYGA010000025.1 GCA_030690755.1 Nanobdellota archaeon | reverse complement strand
GGGTTTTTACACACTCTGACGTGGTTAAATGCTCTGGCTATTTGGGACACTGTCTGATATAGGCTCATACCTTGGCACTGGGGTGATGAAAAAGAGTTCATGCAGCACCCAAAGTTTGATCCTGTTTTTGTTCCGTTTTTCTGTAAAATGCAAAAGCTTCTTTTCTCATGGACTGAACAGACTGCCCTATGTTCTTCTTACACCAATCAAGAACTTCTTTAGTTCGAACTGTTTTCAGTGCTTTTTCAACAACATCTTCCGTTGTTTTTGAAACAATTGCGGCAGTACTCAACAAAAGGTTAGTGAATCCACTTTTTGCCTGGTCTTGTTCAATTCCCTTCAATTTTCCAAATACAGATTCAATAACTTCACTACTTCCAAGCAACCGTTCATCTGGTTTTGCTTTTGACGATTCTTCTTCAACAAAAGCAAGAAGTAGTCCCTGAACATTTTTTGCTCGATCTGTATTAGCCATGAAAACCATTGAATCTTTCAGTTCGATATAACAACCGTTATACAAACCATTTTTTCTAACAAAACTTTCCGTTGTTTCAACTATCTGAAGAACATCTTCCAATTCTGTAAGCATCTCACGGAATGCTGTTATCCATCCCAGTTTTTCTCCAATTTGATCATTGTCAAACTTATTATTCTTCTCTTTTTGTTGCTGATCAATAAAAGCGAGTGTTTTTAATCCCCATTTGATCAGGATGTCAACGTTCATGTAACGTGATTTTGACCTTTGATTTGGCGGTGCCAGAAATGCCAATATTGTTTGCTGGACACTTACTTTTGTTTTTGTGGCATGTTCAATGAACTTAAGCCATTTTTCGTCATTTTCAAGTTCATGCTTTAACACAGCAGCAGTCTTGTGTTTAATATCATAAATATAGCATATCTCTTGATGTTGTAGACAAAAATCTTTGATGCCTTTTTCCAAATCAGAACCGTGGTCTCCTATTATTTCTCTCGGAATCCCTGTTTTTTCAATAGCTTTTTCGAGTTGCTGCCAAACAATTTTTCCATTTGATTGTTTCACTGGATCCAGGCAAATCGATTCAACATCTTCATGACTGACACAGTTACCGCGAGGTGGTAATGAGGAAAGTCGGATGCCGAGGATCACAAAACACTTATCAGCACCAATTTGAACTGTGTGATCTACAATCCAAATCCAATCATTTGCTATTTCTTTTTGTCTTGTGAGTTTGTAATAACCCAATCTAAGTAACCAGAGACGGCCTGAGTACCAGGATGGTGATGGCAATGGTATTTTCAAAAAATTCATCATGATTTCGAAAACACGGCTTGCACAACGAAGACTCGTAGCTGCTGATAAGACAAAAGTAATAAAAATAATGATATGACCGATAGAATATCTATGGTGGAATGGGATAACATTAAATGGTTTAATACATGCTGAAATTATAGATTTGTCTATGGACTTTTTTTTTGTTCATCAATTTCTATCTCTTCTTTTTTTTTCATGGA
Source organism: Nanobdellota archaeon (assembly GCA_030690755.1). Lineage (GTDB taxonomy): Archaea > Nanobdellota > Nanobdellia > Woesearchaeales > JAUYGA01 > JAUYGA01. Next base: position 1,340 of record JAUYGA010000025.1, on the reverse strand, counting down.
TTTCGCTTTAATAAGTTCTATTTTGAGTGATGTTACTTCATTTTTCAATTGCTCTTTACTTTTTTCCAAAAAGCGAACTCTATTTTTGAGTTGCTTGACTTTGGCTTTAGCCTCGGAGGTTTTTTCTTTCCATTGATCACGGCTCTTTTCAAAAAAAGTGACTAACTTTCTCCTTGGGCTTTTATATTCATTTTCATTTTTCATGCTCTTGATTATGTATCACTATTGATATATTTATCGCAAAAATTCACAACAGATGACAATCTGTTGAATATAAGATTAACTTGAAAAAATCAAAAAAAATAGGAACAAAAATGATACGATCTTACGATATATGAAATCAGGGAAAAACGTCATTTTTCATCAGCCCAGGGCTAAGCTCGATAGTTCCATCAGATCCAGGAACCCACGCTTCTCCATAATCCCAATCAGTAGCTTCGCACACTTTTCTCAGCGCTATCTCCAATGCAGTATTCAAATCTTTAGACTCGCTGATTGCCTTGATCAATGTTAGCAATAGTTGGATCTCCTCCTCAGCCCGTTTGCGCTCCATGATGTCAAGTGCCACACATACTATCCCCTGGATATTACCATTTTTATGACGCATTACTGAGCCAGAAAAAAGCATGGGTATTTTTCTGCCATCCTTTGCCATATAATTCATTTCTATATCAGTGAGAGAATCTTTTTCAATGAGCTCGTCAAACCACGAACTTTTAAATTGCAGATCTTTCGCAATAAGATTTATTGGTTGTCCGACCAGTTCCTCTGCTTTATAATTAAGTATATCACATGTAGCCTGGTTCACTGTTTTTATTTCACCTTCGGGCGTGACTACGATTATAGTGCCGAACATGCTCCTAATAATATTATCTACATAATCTTTTGAAACAGTTGTTTTTTGAAGGTCATCGGTCATTTTTTTAAAAGAATCAGCAAGATATCCTATTTCATCATTTGAGTTAAATTCTATTTTATAATCAAGATTTCCTTTACTAACTTCTTCCATTCCTTTTGCTAATTCCTTAACTGGTTTAACGATAAATTTACTCAAAAATAAACTGAAAATTATTGAACAAATTGTTAAAATAATTGTTATATATATTATTATATTAATAATTCGGGAGATAATACTCTCAATATACTCTTTCTTGTATCCGATACTTAGAAGTCCGGCTTCGTATTCCCCTTCTTTTATTGGGGTGTTTATTTCAATAATTGGAGTGTCGTTAATTCTAAATTCATGTGTAGAAAAATCCGTTGTGTCATCTTGAACATGGTATTTTACATGTTCAGGGATCTCATCTAAGAACGTATGCGCTTTGATATTTCCTTTTTTA
>JAUYGA010000102.1 GCA_030690755.1 Nanobdellota archaeon | reverse complement strand
TTTTTTAACAAGTTTTTTAATCAATTAGTGTTATCTTTGGATCCATGAGCTTTGAACATGAAAAGAAGAATGTATTGGACAAAATAATCTATTTTGACAAATCCAAAAAAGGATTAGTTGACAAAGAGATAATTTCATTGGTTAAGGAAATAAATAATAAAAAGGACTATTATACGACAAGCTCATGCGCAGGCCGGATTTTTCTGATAAAGACTTCAGAATCGGGCAGAAAAGATGAATCAGAATGGTTGCTTGCCAGCCACGATAAAATCGGGCTTGAACAGCTCAAGAATGCTCTTGGCGAGGCAGTTAAATATGATAATGAGTCTTGGTTTAAGCAGGAATCGATGATAATGCATATCGCCTGCAGGACTGCTGAAAATGCAGAAGAGTTGCTGCATATTGTGCGCTGTAATGTAGGGCTGAAAAGAGCAGGCATAATCTCATTAAAACGCAATATTCTCGAGATCATAGGCGCTGATTCAATCTACACTTTAGTTGCCAAGGATAAGAAGATTTTGGTTGATGATTATTATCTTAATTTGATTGTTGGCATTGCTAACAAGAAGATGGACATCAACAATAAGAGGATAGCATTGCTTTACAAAGAGATTAAGAAATTGTAAGAAGTTAATAAGAAAAATAAAATAAAAAAATAAAGAAAAATTCTTTATTCTGTTTTATTGTGTATTCTGCTTATGCGCTTACTTAATCAATTTCAGCAAAAGCACAATTATCAAAACCATCACAATAAGCACGCCAATTGCTAGGAACAAAACTGTTTTGTCCTGGAATAGTCCATTGTTTCCGACAGGTGTTGCAACAATCTGACCGTTTTGGGTGTTGTCTGTTGCAGGCGCTGTTATGTATTGGATTATTGTAGTGTTTGTCTGCTTTGGTGGTTGTGTAATAGTGTTCTGATTGTTATTTGGCGGAGTTGTTATTACGTCTCCTGTGCAAGGTTCAACTGTCAATTCAAGTGCTTGATAGCTGTCAGCTGGAAGTGAATTTATGGAATATGCATTTACTCCTATGATATATTTTCCAGGAACAACATCTTTTATTGCAATAGGGAATGAAAAAGTTTTTCTTCCTGAGCTGCTGTCGCTGTTTGAATCTATGCTAAAATCCTGTCCTGCACTTATTCCTAAACTTGAAGAGTTAATTGCTATTGCAGCATGATCTTCATCGTCTTGACCGATGTTTAAGACAGTTACTGAAACAGTTGTTTGTCTTGTGCATTTCAATGAACTAGGGCTTAAGCTTGCGCTTGTTATTATAACTTTGTGACTTTCTCTGTTGAATCTGACATTTCCATCCCAAGTATATGAATGTGATGCGCCGTTTTGGTCTATTCCTGATGTTGCTTCAATTAAGATTCTATATGAACCTTCAGCCACTTGGTCGTCAATTACAAAAGAGAATGATTTGGTGATTGTTTTTTTGACTGTTGAGACTGATAAATCGTCGGTTAAATCATCACCATCAGTATCTAGATTATCGATTGTGATTTGAACATCTGTGTAATCTATATAGTTGTCATCTCCTGAAGGGAAATTGTTTTTCAAGTCAAAATCTATTTTTAAATTTCTTGAACCGTCATAGTCGAATGAAGCAGTGTTTCCTTTAGATACTCCATCGTCTTCATCACTATAGTAAAGCTTGACAGCCCTTATTTCTAATTTGCTTATCGGATTGATGTAAAAAGCAGTTATTGTAGCGGCGCTTATCTGGCTGTTTGAGAAGGTTATGTCGCCGATATCTTTATTTGTGCCAGAAGCTTCATTTTGCGGGATTGCGCCTCTTACATAAACAGTTTGTGTTCCATTTATCCCTAGGTTTGTTATTGTTTTTGTGCTTGCGAAATTTGAATTATCAAGCGAGAAGGATATATTATATCGAGCATCTGCATTTGAAGAAACAATAAGATTTGTCAGGTTGACATCGCCATTGTTTGTTATTGTGAATTCACTTGTTATTGATTGGTTTCTTTCTTGGTTAGATGTTGCTCCAAGTGTTACTGAGCCTGGAATGCTCAAGCTTGCTGCAGCGTTTACAAAGCCTGCAACTGCAAACAGCATCATTACTGCGATAAATCCGATCATGATATTTTTCTTCATTTTAGTTAACCCCCATTTTGGTCAAAATTTGATTTTTATTTTTTTATTGCGCGGTTATTTTTGCTATTTGTTCTATCACACTTTCACGCTATTGTGTGTTTTATAGACGGTAGTATTAGTTTTTACTGAAAATAGGTCCATGTAATTGTGTCTATTCGTGAGTAACAACAACATTATATAAAGCTTTTGGTAGTACAATATATATTTTGCAGAATATACGTTTTTTACTCTTGTTTTTGGCGTTTTTAGCCTGTCATGTGATTTTTTTGTCTCACTTTAGTGTTTTTCAGCTTGAGAATGCTTATATTCTTTGAAACATTTGATTACTTTTATTGTTTTATTTATTTTAGGTGTTCATTAGGTATTAATGCCCTCTCTTATAGTATGGAACTAAACTTAATCAAAAATCCTGTAAGCGCTGATCTAGATGTGAGTCTGTTGGACGAGAGAGTATATGATAGAGGTGCATCTGA
>JAUYGA010000014.1 GCA_030690755.1 Nanobdellota archaeon | reverse complement strand
ATTGATTATATCTGTCATTTCATTTGGTGTAAGGTAGAAACAGTCTCTCCAGTTATTTGAGCTGCCAATCTCAGCTATCTTCTTGAAAACCTCCCTGTACTCCAATGAAACTTTTGAAAATATATTTTTTCTAAATTCATTAAGGTACGTTCCTTCGCTAATGGCAAGAGCTAAAATCGCTATTTTGTTATTATCAATTTTTTTCAGCAAATTTTTTGCTTTTTTTATCCTGTTATTATGGCTGATTTTTAAGGCAGCCAATTCTCTAGAACAGTTTTTTCTTAAAATATCATTTAGCTGTTGTTTTACATCACTTAATGTCCATGGCTCTTCGCAAAAATTGACGGGAATGTGTTGGTATTTTAAGAGCCATTTCTTGAGATCGCCATAAATTTTTTTATCATCCAACTTTTTATCTTGTATCTTTTTTCCAATGGTCAATAAGTCCATCCGAGAATTGAATAGCGGGGTGTGCTCATTCGGGTAAGTAATTGAAGCAATAATCTCCGGAATTTCTTGGACTCTAAACCCTGCATCTTTAACATTTTTTGCCAACATCTCGCCGCCAGCTCTTCCAATCATTGTTGTTATCTGAAGCCCGGCACAAAATCTCTTATAGTTATTCAAAAATTTCTTCCAATTATTCAAAGTCAAATGTAATTTTAATTTTTCTAAAGAAATCAGTATTTCTTCTGCGTATTTCTGATATTTTTGTTTCAATCTTGTTATACCGCTTTTACTATTAACAACATCCATCAAAGCGCGCACATATTTTTTAAGATTTGGCTGGTTGATAAATGCCGTCGCTTCTGTGCCATCCACAGTAAGAGTAAGAACTTCTAGCCTTGCTTTTATTCCAAAATCTTTAGTATTATGGAAATGTCCTTCATTAGAAAGGTATTGGTGCCAAAATGACATGTTTCTGGTTACTGTTATTGTCCATCCGATTCCATTAAGCACGATAGGTTTTTCTGTTTTCATTTTATGTTTTGGATTTATAATTTGCATTCTTGTATTTACAACGTAGTTATCGGTCTGCTCTGCAAGATATAGACTTTTCCCTTATGGATTGCCCATTCTATGTCCTGCGGTTTTTTGTAATGCTGTTCTATTGCTTTTCCAAGCTTGGCCAATTCGAAGACTTCTTTTTCGCTTATTGATTGGGAGTTGCTTTCTTTCTCGCTCAGTTCCTTGAAAATATTTTTGCCATTCTGCCTTATCATTGCGGTTTTCTTGTCGCCGATGTTTTTTGTAAGAATTTTCATGCCAGTTTTGTCAATAATAAAAGTGTCCGGCGTCACCTGACCTGAAACAACCATTTCGCCAAGACCAAAAGAACCTTCAATAATCATCTCATTCGGATTTTTATTTATGGGATTTACTGTGAACATAACTCCTGCTTTTTCTGAATCAACCATCTCCTGGACAACTACTGAAATCAGAACACTTTCATGGTCAAAAGCGTTTGTGTTGCGATAGTAAATCGCTCTTGAAGTGAATAATGATGCCCAACATTGTTTGACTGCTTTTAAGAATTCTTTTTCTCCTTTTATGTTAAGAAATGTCGCCTGCTGACCTGCAAAACTCGCTGTTGGTAAATCTTCTGCAGTCGCTGAACTTCTCACAGCGACATAATTTTTCATCTTTCTGTAATTTACAAGGGCTTCTTTTTCAACTGCTTTTGACATTTTTGATTTCATTATCAGCTGCTCTATTTTCTTTGAAACATCATCAAGCTTTTTTGTATCTTCAACATCAAGTTCTTTTAATAACGGAAAGATCTTTTTGTCAAGCTTATTTTCCTTTAAGAATTGCTCATAAGCATTTACAGTCAAGCAGAAACCATTTGGAACAGGAAAATTACTGTACATTTCTCCAAGATTAGCGCCTTTACCGCCGACGATTGGGATGTCTGATTTAAATAGGTGTTCAAACCACAAAACCAAGTCAGGCCTTCTTTGAGCTTCTGCAATTTCTTTTTCAATAATTATGTCCTCTTTATGTTCAATCTTTTTGCCTTCAAATACAAGCTTTTTCATTTCAAGATATTCCTGTTCTGTCAATCTTTTGACAATACCTTTGTCAGAATCAACGAGAACAAAATCATTATCTTTAAGCAGTTCAGTTGCATTCTTTGTTCCGATAACACAAGGTATCCTAAATTCTCTTGAAACTATTGCTGCGTGAGATGTTATACCACCCATATTTGTTACTATCGCAGCAGCCTTCATCATCGCAGGAACAAGATTTGGATTTGTTGAATGGCTTACCAAAATATTTCCTTCATTCATTTTTTCCATATCTTCTCTTGTCTCAACAAGTTTTGCCTCGCCTACAATGATTCCTTCAGAATAACCTACAGTTCCCACAATAACTTCTTTTTCAGGCTCAACTTCAATCTTAACATATTTTTTAATGTAAGCATCCACTTGTTTTTCGTCGCTGATAATGAATTCTTTGTCTTTTGTTGTTATGTGGAGGCAGCATTGTTTTCTTTTCTCTGCTTCTCTTTTGTCAAAAGTTTTATTAGCAAGCAAACATTCTTTTGTTTCTGATTCTAGCACAAAACGCGCAAGAGAAAGCGGGAGTCCAATTCGTTTTCCGATTTCATTCATTAAAGGTTCAATGTAGTAATAACCTTTTGATTGTATAAATCTCCTTTCAGGTTTTAAGTAAACTATAATTTTTATCATATCAATGAAAAGTTTTGTCTTTTTGTCAAGCTTCAACTCGTTCATCAACTTTGATTGCTCTCTGGAATTGTCAATATTTCTTCTTTCTTTTTTCAGCTGACTTTTTAATCTAAGCAATACATCACCATACTTCATTTCTGGCCCAGCATAAATATAGCTAATCCAGCAATAATTTTTAAGGAACTCCTCGATTTTGGCATTTAATTTTTTCAGATGTTTAATCTCATCAATAGAACCAGACAGAACTTTCTTTTCGAGCTTTTCTTTTTTTATGAAATTAATTATTTTGTCTATTGCGTTCTCTGACTTTTTCAGGGATGTCTCTTTATCAGGAGTTGTCAGAATCACGAAAGCGCGATTCACCAAGCCTTCATCTTTCAGCTTTGCTTTAAGAACCGCCTTGACATGGTCTGATAGAGGCTGATAATCACCATAATCTGAGAGAGCAAGAGGCAGACCTAAATCATACAGTTCCATATTGATTTTTTTATGCTCTTCATAAAGTTTGAGAAGTTCACTGTTGGATTTTTTTTCAAGCGCAAGCGATGACAATTTATTGCAATAGTTGTCAAGTTTTTTATTGCATTGGTTGATTTTCTTTTCAATCTCAAAAATAAATAAAGGATTTTTTTCCAGCCTTTTTGCGAATGAGACACTTACATCTTCCCAGGTTTTTACGCTTCCGATATACCATAACCAACCAGCCCTAAAATACAAAGCAAAAAAATCATAATCAGTTCCAGCATATTTGCCCATTGACCTGACAATCGAATTAGTCAGTTGATAACAAGGAAAAAGCGTTGCATTAGGGTCTCTGGTCATAATCCCTTGGTCTTCTGGAATTTTTCCTATCAACTGCTTTAACTCTTTTATTGAGTTTTCGTCGACACCTGCTTCTGCAGATTGCTGCGCTGTTTCTTTCGAATCAATTTTTCTAACAATACCTTTATCAGCATCGATTTCTATGTAATCGCCATCTTTTAGAATTTTGGTGGCGTTCTTGATTCCAGTCAAGCAAGGAGTTTTCATCTCTCTTGCGACAATTGCCGCGTGGCAGGTCATACCGCCATCTTCGCTTATTATGGCTGCTGCTTTTTTCATGGCAGGAACTAAACTTGGAAAAGTAGTATGCGCAACAAGAATATCGCCTTTGTTCATTTTTGGCATGTCTTCTACTTTGTTGATAATTTTGACATTTCCTTTTGCTGAACCGCTGCAGGCGCATGTTCCATGCAGCTCTTTAACGTCCATTTCTATAACAGTCTCTTTTATTCTGAGACCTTTAAAAAATTCTTTGGCTTTTTTTCCTTTGAGAATCTGTCTTTTTTTGCCGGCTTTTCTGTAAAGTATAACATAACCTTTCCTCGCATTCAGTTCATCATGATTAAGCTTTTTCCCGCGGACAAATATGTCTTCAAATTCATCGTTCATTAGGAGATATATTTCTTCAGAAGAGATATTAAGCCTTTTTGCCATTTCTTTTAGGACTTGCGCGAGAACATAACTCCCAAAGAAACTGCAATCCTTTCTATAACCTTTTAAAAATACTATTTCAGCAGCAATATCATAAATCCTTTTTGCATCCTTGTCTAATTTTAATTTTTTTATCAAGTGATTTCGCTCTTTTGCAACTTCTGTAGGTCTATGAATTAAGGTTTTTAGCTCTTTTTCTATGTCTGCTTTTTGCTTTAGCAAGCCTGACCAGATTGACAGAAAAAAATCGATTTCATAAGGGTTGCTTTTGTATTCAAAAGGAAGCCATCTCCATTCTTTGAAATGCTTCTGTATTTTTTCTTTCAATTTATTGTCAAGATTTTCAGGTATTTTTGAATAATCCTCGAGATTTAGAAATATTTTCTTTGCTTTCTCATTTTTTGAAATTTCTTTTAACAATTGCAATGATTCTATCTCTTCTTTTAACATTAAGCTATTCTCTGGCTGAGTTGTCAACAAACTGAACGCAGCCAACGGATCAATGTTCAACTTAACATTTTCAACAAGCTTTCTTGTCTTTTCAATCATCATCTTTGAGAACTGCTGGTCTTCGCTGTCTAGATACCAGGTTGTTGTCAACGCAACCCCATGACCATATGATGTGGCTTCCATAATCTCAGCATAAACTCTTGCCAAATCATTATTGCTCATCTTAGAAAAATCTGTACAGTCATATTTTTTGCCTAATGCAAAATAATTGTCATTTATTTTCCTTGTTTCCTCATGCAAGTCTTCAATTTTCTTCAGGTTCTTTGGAACAAATTCATTAAGCGCATCTATTAGGTCAAACATGTCTTTTTTTACAAAGTATGCTGCTTTTATACTGACGCCTTCCATGACAAAAAAATATTCACTAAGAAACAATTTTCTTTTTTTGCCAAATAGCCTCCACTGCGAATAGTCCATATCAAAGTCAAGAGTTACCACAGTTATGGGATATCCTATATTTTCAACATAAAAATTATTTGTCCATTCTTTGATTTTTTTGATAGACAACACCCCTCAACCACAACCCTACCAATAACTATTGTAGACACTACTCTCTACAGATTGTGTTGGTTAATAAAAGTTTTGTTTTTAGAATTAGAACTGACCAAACAAGAATTTAATAAGGAAAAGAAAACAAATTAAAAAAATTGTAAAAAAAGCTTATCTGAGGTTAACTCATTTCGGCATGAATGTTCCTTCAGGTAAAACCTGGCCGTTTTTGGTGTTTGCGTAAAGCATCTCTGTTCCTTCATTTATGTGGATTGTAGGAACAATTACTCCATTAACATCTAGGTTATGCTGCACACGTTTTTTCTGCCCTACATGTCCATACAAAATAGTGTAGTTTTGAGTTTTATAATTTGAATCTTTTATCAAATTGGTGACAAAATCCATGGCCATTTCATAGATTTCAGGATTATTAACTGCTTTTTTGGTTCCCACTGCCACTGAACATTCTTCTCTTGGATGTTCATGCTGCACCTGAATTATTGTTGAAGGATTAACTGCTTTTATGATTGACATCTGCTTTTCAAGAATTTTTTTTGCAGCGGCTGTATCATCTGTTCCGTTTTTTATGCCATATGCAATTTCTTCAACACAAGAAGTTTTTAGATGAGGCAAGCCCAGAACACATGCATCTACACCGCTAATTCCGCTCTGATATAACTGACCATTATTATAAACATGAACAAAAGGAGTTGTTTTGAAATCAATCTTATCTTCAAGAAGACTTATGATTGTATCATTCATTCCGACCTTTTTCATATATTCGCTGACAATAACTTCAGCATTTCCACTAATCATCGCTTTGATAACCTTGCTGTATTTTGCTCCAAGAACATTTGCAAGATCTGAAACGCTGTTTAATGAGTCTGTCAAAAATTGTTTAACAAGTTCAGGGTTTGCTTCAAGCCCTTTGCTTACTGCTCTGCACTCGCTTGCGATACCGCCGTCAAATAGTTCGTCTTTTATCAAAGCGCCCTTGGGAGACTTAGGTGTTGTGTCGCCTGCATTGTAAAATTTGTCAATTCCTGCAGCTATTCCTGCATCAAGATTAGCGAAAAGAATTTCATTTAAGCCATGGCTGTCTGAGAAAAAACCGATAATATTCTGAGGATTTATTTCGTTGTTTTTCATTTTAAGACCACCCCTTCGAATTTAACTTTCTAACTTCCTAATACCAGTTATTAGAATTAACCAGTATATAAATGTTTCGTTTTTGTTGTATCTCTTAAGTAGTAAAAATTAAATAATTACTGTTTAGGCCTTCTTTTTCCTGGTCAAAATGCCTTTATAGGCGTCCAGCTCTACAATTTCACCATTTTTAAGTACCTGTGTAGCTACCTTAGCGCCTGTAATACAAGGAATTTTAGCTTCCCTAGACATTATTGCTGGATGAGAGGTTATGCCTGTACCACCGTCACAAACAAGACCTGCGATCTTCTTGAAAACCGGTCCGAAACTGGGAACAGTTTGGTGTGTAACTAAAATATCGCCTTTCTGAACTTTGTATAACTCATCAGGATTCATTATGATTATTACTGGACCTTCTGCTTTTCCAGGAGATGCTGAGAAACCTTTTAGTTCTGTTAAATTTTCTCCATCTGTCTTTAAGAGAACATTGTATATTTCTTCTGCGCGCTTGCCAGAACAAACTTCTGTTTTGCCTTTCTCGGTATGATACACAGAAAGTTTTACTCTCTCGGAAAGCTCATCTTGCAGCTTCTTGTTGTCAAAGATTTGCACAACTTCATCTGTCTTAAGATGCCTTATTGCCCTCAAACTTACATCGCTCCGCTTAGCTATTTCTTTTGATACACTTTCAAAATAAAACAAGGATTGTGAAACATATGCTTTCCTTAACTCTTTGAGATGAATTCCTTCTCTCATTGCACTAAATAATCTGGAATGCTTTTTGTCTATTTTGTATTTTTTTTCAATTTTTTTAATTTCTTTGGCAGCAGATTCCAAATACTTTTTCTTTTTCTTGAGCTCGCTGGCAGGATTTTTTTCCAGCAAGATTAACATTCTTTTGACAAAATCAGAATATGCCAGCGCAGGATCCTCATAATCGCGCGTTATCCAGAAAAAGCTCTTTTCATGATTCTCAAAAAGCTTATTTAGTTTAGAATCATTTTTCACAAGGATTTCAATTTTCTTCAAATCCTCAGAGTTTTCGCTTTTCCCTTCAAAATGAGATTTCCATTTCTTGTTCTCAACAATCTTTTTCGCTAGCTTTAAGGCAGCATAATTTTCCATTCCATTAACCTGCGCCCTTGGCTCTGTAATTAATATATTGAAGCAATCGTCGCAGTTTTTTCCATCCTTAATTTTACTGCGCAAATACTCTTTCAGATAGCTAGAGAGCTTACCTTCGACAGTTAAAATAGTGAAATAATGCGAATAGACAAATTTGTATTTCTTTTCATATTCCTCTTGGAGATTAGCAAGCTGCTTATTCGTGTATTTTTCTGGATTTTTTGAAGCTTTTTTTGCCCAATCGACAAATTCTTTTCCAGCTTTATCTACAAATCCCACAATCTTGTGAAAAAACAAAGGATTTCTCATAATTTTTTTGAATGAATAATCCTCAACCTTATCAGAATCTTTCTTGTCAAAAAAGACATACATTAGATTTTCCTTAAAGATGAGAAGGATTGTGCGTTCGTAGCAGATTCCGAGACACTTTTTCATCTCTTTTGATACGCATTCCATGGAATAATAATTCGGAAAAGGACTCATTCTCTGCCTGGTGGACTTTTGGAACAAGTTTGGATAATTGATTTTCACATTATTGTTTTTCATCTTATCTTTCTCACAATGCCTTTGTTTGCATCTACTTCAACTAAATCTCCGTCTTTAAAAACCTTTGTCGCGATTTTAGTGCCGATTAAGCAAGGGATATTCATTTCTCTGCTGACTATCGCAGCATGGGAGGTTACACCACCTTGCTCTGTTACTATTGCTGCAGCTTTTTTCATTGCAGGAACAATGTCAGGATCTGTCGCTATTGACACCAAAATATCCCCCTGATTCATCTTTGACATATCTGATGGTCTGATTATGAGTTTTACAATCCCCTGCGCCTTTCCCACGCAGCCAGTTTGCCCTTCAAGTTCTGTGATGCCTACAACCACTTTTGTTTCAACACTTTTTGCCAGTGCTTCGGCTTTTTTTCCAACAAACACCTCTTCCTTATTTTTCTCATTATAACAAACACAAAACTTTGTTCTTTCGTTCAGCACTTTTCGGTTAATTTTTCCGTTCAGTAAGGCGTCTCTGACTTCTCTTTTCAGCATAAATCTTAAAGCCATCTTAGATATCTTTAAGCGCCTAGCAATTTCTTCAAGCAATGGCTGCATCTGATATATTGCATAAATCTGCGCATATCTCCTATATATCTTCGTTACCATAAAATCTCCAAAAGAATTAAAAATGGTTTGCCAGTTTTTTTCAATTCCTAATTTTTTGACTAATGCTGCTTTCTTTCTTTTTGCCTGCAGCACCTCTTCTTTTTTTTCCTTGATTAGTTTTCTTGCGTCAGAATTTTTCCCAATGAATTTTGTTAACTCTTTCAGATAATGGTTAAAACTGTGCACGCCCTCTTTACCAATCCACATATATTTTATATAAAAATATTTTTCATAATGTTTCTCTATCGTTTTGTATATTGCAGATTTTATTTTATCTCTAATATCATCCATGCGTTTTTCTAGAAGTTGTTCATATTCTGGGGTATGGGTTTTCAGACCAAAAGGAGCTGCGTCTTTTTCCTGAAAAATGCGATACATCTCTTTGAAAAGCTTTCTGTGATAGACATCTTTTTGTATCTTTGCTGCAATCTCAAGAAATTCATTCTGTTCTTTCTGAATAAGTGATTCGCTCATTGGTTGCGTTAATATTGTCAGATATTCATTTAACTTATCTCCTACATTTTTTGTTTTCAGATAATTTTGCAGAGCATTTGTAAGATTGTTATGAAACATATCTGCTGCTGCAGGTATCCAACACCACCGATAATAATCTGTATGAATCTGGTCATGCGTTTCATAGTAGTTTAATAATTGCTCATTGCTCAATCTATCCAGAAATTCCTGAGGCAGTTTGCTGGAAAAAGCCCTTAACTTGTCAGCTTCCTTAATGATTTCCTCATTTGTTTTTACTGTAAACTCTGGATCTGCAATAAACTTGTTAACAAGATGTTCTCCAACCTCATAAGCGTCTTTATCATCAAAATAAAACCATAAATGATACCCTTTGTGTATCGAAAGAATCTTTTTGTAAGTCCTGCCGCTTGGCCATTCAAGTTCGTTTGTAAAACCTGAAAAAAATATCTGGCCGAAAAAAAGGTCCATATCAGGTATATCTTCGCCAAGCATCCA
>JAUYGA010000005.1 GCA_030690755.1 Nanobdellota archaeon | reverse complement strand
GATGAAAAAATTTGTCAACAATAACCAGTTCATACTTTCGCCTAAAGGTTATTTCATATTGGGAGCTGAGATAAAAATACCTGGACAGAGTTTTGTCAAACTATATTCTCAGCGCCTTGAAAATGCTCTTGCTATGAATGTTCCAAAAGACTTTGCTGAAAAATATCTTGAAATAGAAAAGAGAAGCAACATTATGACTGCGCAGGAAACAATCGATTTATTGAAGCGTGAAAGATATGTCAAGCCAGAGTTGGTCTGGGCGAATAGAAATCTTGCGGTTTTTTATGCTGGCAGGCCTGAAGAGCAGAAGTGGCCTGTTCCTACAAAGAAAGAAATGCAAGAGTTAAGAGAGAAAATAAGACGAAGGCAAGCAAACGCCGGAAGTAATGGTTTTTGATAGAAAACATATTTGCTTTTGATTATCAGAAAGATTTGTTTGATTTATTTCTTCGCAACAGCAATCAATGTTGCTCCATTTGTCAGTTTTGTTTTCATGCCTGTCTCAAACATCTCAACATCCTTAAAGCCAGAATCGACCAGTGAGTTTTTCAGTTCGTCATCTGTGTAGTATTTGTGTTCTGCCTTTGTCAGTTTTGCATATACTTTCATTGTTTTTGAAAACACGCTCTTGTTTGGCGCAGTCACAATGATGCTCCCTGAGGAAAGATTGCTGCACTTCTGAAGAAAGCTTAAAGGTTCCTTTACATAATCAAGCACGCCAATGCAGAAAACCTTGTCAAACTTCTGATCAGAACTGAACTTGTTTATATCCATGTTCTGGACATCAACATTTTCTAACCCGAGCTTCTTGATTTTTTTGGAAGTGAGTTGCACCATTTTTTCAGAAAGATCAATTGCAGTCAGCTTTTTGCATCTCTCTGCAACATAAGCGGTGTAATAGCCAGTTCCGCAGCCAATCTCAAGGACAGAATCATCTTTTGTGATGTGGTTCTCAATGAGCTCGTTAATTATCTTCCTTTCATCTTTCCTTATTTTTGAGATGACGGGCATTCTGATATAGAGTTCATAAGCTTTTGCGCGGTTCTCAAAATATTTCTTTTTTGATTTCTGCGCATCTCTAGTCTTGAATAATTTCATAATACACCTAATATGATGCTGTGAACAATCTGTTTATAAATTTGGTGTTTTTTCAGGATTCATTCTAAATGCAGGCAGCAGTCTTTTTTTTCATTTCTGCGTATTTTTCTTTTTACGACGCGCTTTAAAGCATATTGTGTTTTGTCTTATCAAAATATCTATCATTAATCGATTTTCAATAATGACTTTTAAGTAGTCACAAAACGAAAATTTTATAAAGTGACATCATGTCTTGGTAAAACATGGCATCAAATTTAATTTTAATGGCAGGTCCCTGCGCTGTAGAAAGTGAAGAGCAAATTAGCAGAATTGCTGATTCTATCAAATCAGTTGGTGTTGATTATCTAAGGGGTGGAGCGTTTAAACCGCGAACTAGCGCAGGTGATTGGACAGGTCATGGTGAAAAGGCATTAAAATGGATGAGGGCCGTTGGAGATAAGCTTGAATTAAAGATAGTCACAGAAATAATGGATGCTGGCGATATCAAAATGTTTCAAGATTACGGAGTTGATTTGTACCAAGTTGGCGCGAGAAATGCGCAAAACCAATCGCTTCTTTTTGCATTAGGCGATGCTAAAGTGCCTGTTCTATTAAAGAATGGAATGAACTCTTCCTTAACTGAGTGGTTAGGCTCTGCTGGAAAAGCTGGAGATGAAAATAGTGTGATGTTGTGTGTTAGAGGAAAGAATAATGAGACAGATATAGCGAGAAACGGGCAAGATATTACTGCATTAGTTCATCTTGTTGATAATACTCCTTATAAGATTATTTTTGATCCAAGCCACATAACTGGAAAGCGTGAATTAGTGTATGGCGTTACAATGGGAGCAGTGGCAACAGGCGTTGATGGAATTATTGTTGAAGTCCACCATGATCCAATTGCTGCAAAGACAGACGGAAGACAATCAATCACCCCAAAACAATTAGAGTGCCTTGTAAAAGCAGCGAATATCCAAAGACAAGTTTATTTAGATAATATTGGTTTGAGGGAGGGGTTTAGTTCTTCTGAAATACCAATGCATGTAGATATTTATTTTAGAGAATCTGACTTAACAAACATTTCTGATCTCATAACAGAATTAACTCCAAAAAAATATTCTAGTGAAAAAACAGGGATTTTGACAGCCAGAATCCCAACAGGCGCATTAGGTGTTTTTAGACAAAGAGGTTATGCTATCGGTGAAGTTGTTAAATATGCGCCTAAAGAAGGAAAATCTTCTGCAGAAGCAATCCATATAACTATGCCTGCTGGAGAAAAAATTAAATTAACCCCTTTCAGTCTTGAAGCGCTTCAATTTCGAGGAAGAGAAACAGATGTAAATTTTCATGGCGCAAGAGTGGAATTAGCGCATGGTTTTGCAGGACAAGTCATAAGAGACGCCTATCTTACAGTAGATATGAATAAAGTTCCTTCGCTTTCTGGCGCGCCTTTGATACTGTATAATGTTGTTAAAGGATGAATCTTGAGCAGCTTCTCAGAAGATAAACTATTTTTATTTTGTTAACTTTTTTCACTTAAAGAAATCAGAAATCTTGACAGGCCGCAGGCCTCTTTCTCTCAGTTCGTCTATTATTATTGAAAGGGCTTTTGCTGTCTGCATCCTGCTTGCGCCTTCTGCTTTTGTGAGCGAACCAGAGTCATGCATGAGTATTATGTCTCCGCCTTTTGCTTTTCTCGCTTTTTTGACAATGAAATCGACTCCAGGATTTCGCCAGTCTTGTGTTGTAATTGTCCAAAGAACGATTGAATATCCTTTGTTAACAAGCATCCTTCTCATCTTCTGGTCATACACGCCTCTTGGCGGTCTGAAAAAAAGCGGTTCCTCTCCTGTTATCTCTTTGATGACCATTTCTGTTAGTGTGATTTCTTTTGTCTGTCTTGATAATTTCATCGGCGACATGTTTAGGTGATGGTATCCATGGTTGCCAATATCATGGCCTTCATCATTTATCCTTTTGACCACTTCAGGATATTTTTCTGCATTGCTGCCTGTGATGAAGAATGTCGCTTTCACTTTTTTTTCTTTGAGAATGTCAAGTATCTTGTTTGTGTATTCGGGATGAGGTCCGTCATCAAATGTTATTGCGACTTTCTTTTTTGACTTGCCTTTTCGTATCACACCTTCCTGCCCGCCCAGGCCCACATATGTGTTTATGTAAAAGTAAAAGAAAAAAAACATTATCAGTGCAGTTATTGTGATGAGAATAAAGTATATGTCTTTCATGTCAAATTTCCCAAATAAACCTGCAAGGTCCATATCATAAGAAAGAAGTGTTCTGTTTATAAATCTATTTTTAGTGGATAGTTGTAAACTTTAGATAATGGCCGCCATCAATTCGCGAGGTTCAATAACTTAACATATCAAAAGAACTTGTCTCTTAATAGAATGATGTTAATCAGGCAGCCCCAGTGCTTAACATGACACAAAACAATCATTTTTAAATATAAGTTGGAATTCACTTATATTGATGATAAACGAAGATAGGATAAAAGAATTAGTAAAAAACGGCAACATAAGATTAGATGATGCTGGATGGGAAGATGCATTAGTGAAGCATCCTGATTGCTTTGTTTCTAAGGATAAGGTCAAGGAATGTTTTTTAGAAGGAATTTATTGCACTGGAGAACAGCTTTATAAAAATTTCAGCGAAGAGATTTATCAAAAAAGAAAGAATAATCTGTATGTTCTGCATAAGCTCAAAATCAGTAAATTTTATCCGATAGAAGTGATTTTTCCAAAATATGTTACAACTGGATTTTATGTTAAAGAAGGAGTTGTAGTTTTTCACATTGGTCCTATGAATAAAGATGAAAGGAAATTTTATAAGAGTAAGAACCCTTAAAGCACCTTACCTCTCATAACAGATAATTCAACATTCTTTTGGCTGGAAAAGAGTCTCTTTATTCTAGAAGAGAGAGAAGGATATAATTCTTTTTTTACCCTTTCTGCTTCTTCTAAAGTGTAAAATGTCTTCCCGCATCTATTGCACAACTCAACTTCAACAGGATAGCTTCTGCCATCTTTTACTATTAAATCCTTTGTTAGGACTAATTTCCCGCTGCATTCATAACATTTTTTCATCGTGTTTTTTCTCAGAGAAACAGTACTATGAACTGATTTCCTCTTTTTGTTCATTCTTTCACCTCTTAAATACAATAGTACTTTTCTCTATTTAAATCTTATTTAAATTTATGGACTAAATTGTTAGTATTTAATAATGGTAACAAGTATATAAAAGTTTCGATGATTTTGATTTTTCCGTATGTATGGTATCAGGTAAGGGTTATATGCAAGAGCCTATTAAAACACAGTCATGCGCTTATCATTTTTGCTACTTATCAGAATAAGTTCATCTCAGCGGGCCTTTGCCGCCTGTTGATGTGTCCATGCCAAAGACATTGCTTGTGAAGTTCTCACCTAATGGTTCGAGAAGTATTTCATAATTTATGTCGCTGTCTTTGATTGCATAGTATGCTATTACTTTGAACTCCGGGCCGTCTTTATCGCAGACTGTTTTAGGGTCATAACAGATTTCAACCATTTCTCTGTGAGGGCTGTATGAAAGAAAGACTGTAAGAGATTTTATGCCGTAGTATTGTATGCATAGTTTGTTTTTAATTTTTGCAATCTCTTTTTTGAATTGCACTTCGTCCTCTACAGAGTCTTTGTGCAGGCAGCCTGATGCGCTTATGGCTTTCACGCGGTGTATTTTTGCTGCTGAATTGAAAAATGTCTCTCTGACAGATTTTTCGCTTTTGATGAATATTTCTGGCAGAAATCTTCGTTCAAAATTTTCAGATGGTGTTACGAGAACTCCTGGATATTTTTTGTTGAACAGGTCAATATATTCTTCGTATTTCGGCATGTTTGCGCCGATGCTGTAATCTGCTCTGCCGTATTCTCTATCAGTTTCTACAGCTAGCCTCATTAGTAGCTTAAAATCATTGAAAAAAAGCTCGACATCGCCAGCATCCAATTCGTTTAACAGGTCAGCAGCCATTGTTTATGTTTAACTTATTTTTGTGTGAATGTGACAGTTTGCTGGATGTTTGCTTGGCATTGCAGCAACGCAATTTAAGCAGGCATTAACAGCATTTAATAGGGTGAAAAATAGAAATTACTTAAACTTCTTTGTAATATTATGTCGCTGTGGTTTTGCCTTAATCTTTATTATAATATATTATAATAATATAATTATAACGTCCTTTATTTATTAAAGGGTGGTGAATATCCTATATAAATGTTTTGATTGTTTGATTCTGTTTAATCTTCGGCATATGACTTTTTTATAAGGTTTAACAGTTGAAAGTTCTTTCCAAGATTTAATTTTATTTTAGCTCTTTCAGCAGGAGTTCTCCATTTTTTCTCTTTACT
>JAUYGA010000267.1 GCA_030690755.1 Nanobdellota archaeon | reverse complement strand
TTTGCAATTTAATCTCAAAAGGTTTAAATAAAAATACCACTCTAACCGCCCCTGAATAGTAAATGTGCTGAGATTCTTAAAGTTTGTGGCTACAAATAAAGATATACTTCACTATATACTGAAATAGTGTCATTTCCCATAGAAAAGAACAGAATCTATACTTTATATACAATCAAAAACACTTAAAGCTCAACTATAAACTCATTCTTCATGAAAAACGTCTCTGTTCTTCTTGTTAAAAAACTTGACAAACACAATCCAAGCCAAAAATGTGCAGGCGCTTGCGACAAAAATAGGAGCTGCAACATGAAATCCTGAAATGACTCCTGCGATTATAGGCGGAATAGACATTGCCAGCGCCTGTATAGATTGGTTTATGCCCATTATCTCGCCTTGTGATTTTTTATCACTCAAATTAGAAACCATTGCAGTATAATTTGGCCTAATTATACCTTGGCAAATTGCAATGAATGGGACAATAAAAAACAGCAAATAAGCCTCTTTTGGCAAAAGCAAAAACAGGAGAATTATCCCAAAAAGAACCATTGAAAAACTCAAAACTTTCTCAGAAGCAAAACGTTTTGAGATAGGCCCGATAAGCGTCGCTTGAGTTATAGCTATCCATAAACCGACATATGCAAAAAAATTACCTATCTGAACTGCGTTAAAACTGAATTTATCTATAAGATAAACTGAAAAAAACTGAGTATAAAAAGTGAAACCAAAAGATAGGAGAAATATGACTAGGAATAAAATATTCAAATTAGGCATGTAAAATACTTTCTTAATATTCCTAATCCCTGTAAGAAAACTGATGCTGCTGTTGATTCGAATCTTTAATGTCTCCTTAAAAAACCAAATCACAAAAATGATGTTCATTATTGACAAAATCGCTGCAAACCAAAAAGGCGTTGAATTATTAAACCAAGATACTGCACTATGATCAGATAATTTTCCGCCAATAAACGGACCAAGTATCAAACCCAAACCAAAAGCTGTTCCAATAATTCCGAAATTCTTTGCTTTTTCTTTTTCATCACTTACATCTGCAATGGCAGACATTGCAATAGAAATATTGCCGCCTGTAAAACCATCAATTATCCTGCCAATGATTATGATTGTTATGCTTCCCTGCATAATTCCTATCGCGGATAAAGCATAACCTATAACTGTTCCAACAAGAGATAATAATAATATTTTTTTCCTTCCGACACGATCAGATATCGCGCCCAATATAGGCGCGCCAAAAAATTGAGCCATAGGATAGACACCCATCAAAATCCCTAAAATCAAAGTTCTATCTGCTAAAGAATAATAGGCTGGAACCAAATTGCTATTTATGTCAAGAAGCATAGGCGCAAATATGGGTATTATTATCCCGATGCCAATCATATCAATAAATACTGTCAAAAATATTGGCATCAAAGATAGTTTTCCTTTTTGATTCTTTTGATGTTCATCATCATCTTCTGAAGTGTAATTGAGAGATTTTTTCATAAGCTCATGGAATTCATAAAGGTATAATAAATACTTTTGGATTTTAAGTCAGAAAAAAATCAACAAAATAATTTTAAATAATCAAAAAAATACCGGCGTCACATAGACCTCAAGCAATGCGCCAAACAAAAGCATTCCAAGCGAAATAACAACAAGAATCCCGACATCAGATAAAACCTTTTCAAACTTCTTTGTCCCAATCTCATGATTAATTATTGCAACAGACAGTATCCCGCCGGCCAAAGCGCCAACAAAATAGGCAGCTACTTCTGGAATGCCATGTATCATATATCTCATCAAACCGAGACCAATCGCTTGAAAATAAGAACTCACATTAACAAAACCGAGAACACTAGCATATCTAACTATCTGATGTCTTGCAAACTCTCCAACAGCCACGCCAATCACAGAGGCATTCCACGCAAGTATAAATATTGCGCCAGCACCATAAAGCAATGAGAATAATATGCAAAAACCCAATACTTTGATGTTATTAAAAAAGATCCTGTTAAAAGCATTTATTGATATGACATTTCCTTCAACTCCTGTTGCTGCCCCTTGAATCTTGTTTATGGTTGAAATTTGCGGCTCAAATATCGCTCCTGATATATGCGTAGGCATAACCAAATACAAAAGACCAACAGAAAAAGTTATTCCTAAAAACAGAAACATAAAAAAATTAAGAGCTTTGCTATGACCCACCAAGAGTTTGATCTCATCATCAGTTCCAAGATCTTTTTCTTCCTCATCCTTCATGGTTGCATAAAGCAATGGAACAAAAGCCATTACAATGAAAGTCAAGAAAACTATCCCTGCATAATCTGGGAAAATCCAATTGGCAATAAACACTGCCATTGTAGTATACAGAAATCCAATTATAAACAAAAGCCAAGGCCTTCTCTCAGCATCTAAAGGAGTTGTTATAGATTCAAGAACCATTTTACCTCTTTTTTTATTTAGCGCTCCTGCTCATCTGCTTATCTAATCTATTTAATATGCTTAATATCTGCAATAAAACAACTATATATACTTTTTGATGAACTTAGGCCTGTTTATGGCATCTAGTGTGTTGGCAAGACGATAACTAACTACAACGTGTCTAGGGTCACAGGAAATGTCACCCCCATCTTTCTCTTGGTTTAGGTGTGCTTATTTTTAGTCTTTGTTGTAGGTCAAAATAAACCTGAGCAGGTGTTTTCATATACAAACTCCTATGAGGTCTTATATGGTTATATCG
>JAUYGA010000266.1 GCA_030690755.1 Nanobdellota archaeon | reverse complement strand
ATTGCAGCTTGATTTGCATCTGCAGTTTTTCCTGATATTGTGTTTGCATCGACGATGTTTTCAAGATTTGGATTATCGCTGTTTGCAGAAGCATCTGTAGTAGAAGCAGCAGAAGCATCGACAAAAGTTATTGCTCTTCCGCCGTATGTCTTTGTCACAGAATCATTTGCTGAAGGATTTGCTCCGATATTATCCGCAACAGCATTATTTGCTGCAATGTTGTTTGCCGCGGTATTGTCTGCTGCAGGAACATTGTTTGTTGGAGCTTGATAAGCCTGGACTTTTGGAACATAAACCTGAGGAACAGTATTGCCTTGCTGAGCATCAACCTGCACTGTGCCTGTTGCATTGTCTGTTGCATTGCCTGTTTCATAATTTGGATTTGCAATCTGAGGAGCTTGATAAACAGGAGCTGCAGCAACAGCTACATTGGCAGAATCCACATTGTTTCCCGCATTATTTCCAGCCATTATTGCTGGAACTTCTTTTGCGCTTGCATAAGCAGGATATCTGTTCTGCGCAGGTCTGGCAGTCCTTTGATATTGGTTTGTCGGAACTGCTTGAACAGCACTAGCTGGATCTTTATCAGAATTATTTAAGTTTTCATTATTCTCATTAGAATTATTCCTATCGGAATCATTATTTTTATTATTATTTTGAGCATTATTATTTGCATCAGTTTCACTGTCATTTTTATGCGAGCGCAAATCAAGATAAAGATTATTTTCTCCAGCAGATGCAGAGGTATATGTAGGATTATCTCCTTTATATTGCTCAATAAGTTCAGGCCTGTTAAGCTCCTTATCGATAGCATTATTTTTTGCAGTTCCGCCTGCGCCGGTAAGCAGCATACTTAATGTCACAATATAGATAAGCGGCTTTGCAATTGCTTTTACTGCCCTGTCCATGAAAGGGACATAAGGTTTTTTTCCATTCCCATTTGTTTCTTGAGAAGATACAATAGCTTCAAGATCAGAACTTCCTGTTAAGAAATCAAAGTCATTAGAATCTCCGCTGTTTTCGCTATTTGCGTGATTAGAAAATCTATCGTCGTGATAAGCAGGATATGTGACTGGATATGCTGGAGGAATAGGTTTCAAAACAGGAGTTGTTGTATCACTGACAGTCGTATTACCGCACACAGGTTTTGAATTTGTCAAAACAGGCCTGGCATAAGTCTGTTGTTGATTATTATTTTCACAAGGCCCATCAGCATTTGTTGGTTTGTGATATGTTGGTTTGTGATAAGTTGGTTTATCAAAAGTTGGTTTACGAATTGTTGGTTTTTGAACTACCGGTTTTTTTCTAATATCATCTTGTTGGTTTGAATCTTCTTTTGAAACAACATTTGAAACCTTGTCATCTAGCCCTTTTGTTTTAGCCTCAGTTTTTTCTGGAGAATAAATTCCATTGACATAAGAGACAGCCCAAGCTCTCAGAAATTCATTTGATTTGCTGTGCTTTTTATTGCTTTTTATCGCTTTATCGAGATAAGAATTGTTAAGCAGGCCTTCAATCTCTTGCTTTTGCTGCAGATCAAGTTCATAGCTTCCTGTTATTTCCCTTAGTTCGTTGTTGAATTTTTTTAATCTTGAATTCCAGTTTTCCCTGTAGCCTTTTTGATAAGAAGAGTGCGACTTTCCTTCTAAAATATCGACTAATTGTCTATACTCGGATTCCATCTTCTTGCCAGAAGCAGCGTATTTCTGCTCTAGAGCCTTAAAAGCGCTGTTTGAATATTTATAATCAATAACACCTTTATCATAGGACTCAGAAATAGCAGAATATTTCGCGCTTTCGCTAACTGCGATAGCCTCTAATTCCCCTGAATTTGGCCCTTTCAGACCTTCATAAGCCAGTTTTACCACTTTATAGAGGTTAAGGCAATAGGAACTATATAAATGTTTCGTTACTTAGCAGTAACAATAACCGTATCAAATGTCAGAATTACCGAGAACAAAAAAACCAGAGCTAACAAGAGCAATCAGCAGTTAACTATCTCTTTTTATAACCAAATACTTTGTTATATCTATCATGGTCCATTATATCGAGAATAAAACAGATTATTTCAACCTGGTCCCCTTTGATGGTGTAAAGCATACGCCAATAATTAGTTAATTCAACTCTCCATAAGTTTTGGACATTATATTTTTCAGGGATTATTTCTTTAGGAATATTATCGCCATAAAAAGGATTAGCTTTGATAAAATCAACCTTCTGTTTTATAGAACGCAGCAACTGCATCTCATCAGTATTCTGTTTGTTTTCTTTTATCTGTTGGCCAACCAAATCATTCAACCGTTTAAATTCGACATCAGCCTCATCGAGAAGAACCACCCTGGTTTTTCTATTCATAACTCAGTTCCTCTATTAATCAGCTTGTCCAGTTCTTTTCTTTCCTCAAAGATCCAAAGAATTCCTTTTGTTCCAATCATTATTTTTCCGCTAAACTGAAGATAATCAAGAATCTGCAGCAATGTTTGATGCATGACTTTCTTTGGAAGTCTTCTTTTCAATTCTGCAGTAGTCAAGAGTTCTCCTGCGTTTTTCAAAACATTTTCAACCATCATGACAGTATTCAGAGTAGGAGAATGCGTTAAATTTTCCTTTTCCATTAATTGCGTTGCTTGCGCCATATTTTCACCATATTTGTTCTTAATTTATATAAACATATACCTAATTAGAACATACTTATATATAAATATTTCTATTTCATTAAAAGGATTTTTATCAATGTTTAAAAAAACAGCAGTGTTAATTTCCGAGCTCAGTCAATAAAACAATGAAAAGTTGATACCAAATCTCGCATCTTTTTCAAAAAGCAAATCGAAACAGATTAATGCAACTCGTCGTAAATAACTTATCTTAAATAAGCATCATCATGATGAGAAAAAGCCAGAAAAGTAACAGTTTTTGTTTGTTCATCAATTTCATATTTCAAAACAAAACTCTTCAAGATATGCACTCTCCTTTCTCCAGACAACCCACATCTCAGAGGTTTAAAGTGATTTGGATTTTCAATAACTTGCTCTATTTTGTTTCTCAATGCTTTTTCAAGAACGCCATTCTTTTTGCATAGTTTGGCAATACTATCTTTGCATAAGGGTTTTATCTGTATTGAATAAGTCATTTGAATATGCTGGAAATAGAATTAATTTTAATAGCTTTTTCTTTTTTTGCCTTCTTTAGTTTTTGGGCATATTCTTTTTTCAAAGGCAATTCATCCACAGGATGC
>JAUYGA010000265.1 GCA_030690755.1 Nanobdellota archaeon | reverse complement strand
ACTCCTCGGCCATCGCTGCACTCGCTTGCGCTCATTCCGCTCAGGCACATTTCGGCCCGCCGATGCGGTCCGAAACGTCAGAGGCACAAACGTTAGGCGACATATTGTTTTGCGCTGTCTTTTCAAAATATTCAAATATTTCAAGTTGAAGTAAATTATTATGTCTATTCTAAATATCAAGATAAATGCTATTATGTTGTCTCTTCGAACTGAGGAGTATATATGAAATCCGAATTAGATAAAGAATTTCCTGGTGGTTCAAAAAAACGAGTTACTCTTGCTGGGAATAATTTCCGCAATGACTCGCAAACAAGTGAAGATATTCAAGTTTTTGAAGATTGGCGATCAGCACATCGAGCTGTTCTTAATTCTTTTCAAGCTATTTTACGTATTAGAACAAAAGGGATGCCCATTTCAGTTGCACAAAGACATAAAAGAAAATCAACAATTTTAAACAAATTGAAAAGATACCCAGATATGCAACTAGCTCGTATGGATGATATTGCCGGCTGTAGGTTGATATTTCAAAGTATTGATGAACTTAATTCTTTTAGAAAAGAATTTCATAAAGCGAAGTTTAATCATATCTTGAAAAATGATGTAGATAAATATGATTATATTAAGAAACCCAAAGCTACAGGATATAGAGGTATACATGATATTTACGAGTACAATGTAAAATCAGAACAAGGAAAACATCTAAAAGGTTTGAGTATTGAGATTCAATACAGAACAATGATCCAGCATAGCTGGGCTACAGCAGTAGAGTTAATCGGATTTATAACTGAAAGTCAACCAAAATTTCAACAGGGTGATAAAAGGTATGAAGTAACCATGGCTCATGCAAGTGAAATTATTGCCAGAGCTCATGAAGGTATGATAGGCCCACTACCAGATCTTGATGATAAAAATCTGGTAGAATTATTTCGAAAGCAAGAGAAGGAATTAAACTTAATTAGGACATTACGAGGAATTGAGGCTACAGATATTATAAAATCAAAAAAAAAGAATGCGATATTAATATTCAGTAATCTCAATGAACTTATAATTAAAACATATGAATCGGCTCCTGAAGCATTACGAGAACTTTTTAAACTTGAGAAAGAAATGCCAGGAGCTGATATAGTTCTAGTTAGAGCCGATAGCAATGATGAAATTCGTTTAGCGTATAAGAACTACTTCTCTGATGCTCATGATTTCTTACGATTAATTGATGAAGCTTGTACGAGACTAGACGGAAGAGGCATTTGACAATAGCGTTAGTTTGACTCGGGGCCATGAGGACCCTTTGTAAGTTATTGCATATTGACTGGACACATTCAGCGCAAAATAAATTGTCTTGAAAAGGATGAAAATTATATTTTTCTAATAAAACGTATTTTCATTACCAAGAAGCAGATAAAAAGCATAATTTAAAATAATGCAAAACAACACGTCGCCTAACACCGTGCCCCTGCTCATCGCCCTTTCAGGGCTCTTCGGCCATCGTTCCGCTCGCATTCGCTCACTTCACTCAGGCACATTTTGTCCCGCCGATGCGGGCCAAAACGTCAGAGGCACAAAACGTTAGGCGACATATTGTTTTGCGCGATTCTTGTAAGGTAGATTGCATACAACTTTCGTGTATTGTACGATTTTAGAAAGTATTCTACAAATCATTTTATATGTATCAAGATAAATACCGTTATGTGGACCCTGCGGGCGCATACTTCATAATTTGTCAATTATTTTTACTGTTATTGAATGCATATCAATTATTTCTAGAAGGGAGGCAACACAATGGGTAATGAAGAGAGGTTCCTAATCAAGAGCGCAGATGGAAGAACGCTAACAGTTTATGATGATAAAGTCGTCCTTTCACAAATTGGTGTAATGGGCTTCCTATCAAGAGGTCTATCTGGGAATAAAACAATATATTATCAAGACATAACCTCAATACAATTTAAAGAAGCAGGATGGACAGCTGGATTTATGGAGTTTACCTTTCCTGGATCAAATGATCATACAGGGGGACCGCTCAGTGGTGTTAAAAATGAAAATAGGTTCACTTTCAGCATGCCAACAATTGGTGCAGCAAAGGCGCTAAATATAAAAGCATTAGAAGCAAAAAAGTTCCTTGAAGAAAAGATAAGAGAATACAAAAACCCAAAACAATCTATTAATAGCAGTTACTCAACAGCCGATGAGTTACTCAAATTAAAATCTCTTTTAGACAGTAATGCAATTAATAAAGATGAATATGAAAAAATGAAAGCATCAATTATAAAAAATATTTAGTCTTGTTTCAAACAATAATAGAAAACAGATTAGCTTATTATTCGTAAACTTATCTACTACTAAAGGAGCTCAAAATGATTACTTTCAGAATTGAGCCAATTCTATTTAATAATGCTCATTATTCTGTGATCGAAATACTGGATTCAGCTGAAAAACATTTTGGAAATGAATCTAAAAAGTACTTCTCCTACATAGTTCAATATTTAAAAGACCAACATTGGGAACCAATTGAAAAAGGGAATGATGGACAAAATGAATTTATAACTGCTTCTGTAACTTCATCAATACGACCCGCTTTAGCACAATCCGATTACCGAAAAACTGCATTTCGTATATATCCTGAATCACAGAAAATAGTTTTCTTTCATGGTTCTTCAATTAAGAAGAGCCAATTTGAATTAGCGCAGCATAAATTCATATACCAAATTATGGAAACTGGTGAAAAATAATATCAAATAATGAAGTATATAAGACACATAACAACGGTTTCAACCTGACAAGCCCTGCGGGCGCGGCTTTGCAGGTTAAACCAATGTTAATCGAAACCTCATCAAAAATATATGTCTATGATAGACGATAAAATATAATTATGCATTTTCACAAGTAGAGAACGAACAATAAGTATTTGTATATTAAAATGATGCAAAACAAAACGTCGCCTAACACCGTGCCCCTGCTCATCGCCCTTTCAGGGCTCTCATTAGCTGTCAAGATAGTTTTCGCCATGAGGAGGGCGAAACTACATGAAATATTCGATGGGGTTTCGGGCTTCAATAGTCCGAAAAACACAGGATGGGACAGGGCGAAGTGTCTATGAGGTAGC
>JAUYGA010000256.1 GCA_030690755.1 Nanobdellota archaeon | reverse complement strand
CATGCGAAGGATTGGCTCAAAAACGCTTTCTTTCTCATAGTATTCGTGCAGGCGAGTTTCTTTATCTATTCGTCTGTATTGTGGCTTGCTTCTTCATTAGCAGAGGGTATATTGAGCGGTGTTGATACTTCTTTCTTTACTATCACAATGGAGGGCAGTGTTGGAATGCAGATAATGTTGCTCATTCCTTACTTGGCGACTTTGCTTGTTACATCATTGATTTTAGGAGTGAGGTATATTCTTGCGTCTGTTGGTTTAATCTTTTTTACATTGGGAATTTTTGCTTATTTTATTCCGCCAATAAAAGATATTGGCAAGTTTCTCGTAACAGTCATTTTGATGATTCTTTTCGTGCCTTTCTTTCAGGCAATAATGATTCTTGCTATTTCAAAGATTGTTCAAAGTTTCACTGATTATAAGATTCTGATTTTAATCTGCGGATTTTTGTTAATCAACATTGCAACTATTGCTTTGGTTTATTTTGTAACGATAAAAAGCGCTCTCGGATTGAGCGGGTTGAGGTAAAAAATGCCATACTTAATACCTCAAGAATTAAGATATAAGGAAAAGATAGTTTTTGGTTTGACCGCAGAACAGCTTGGTTATTCTTTGTTGCTTTTGCCGATATTTTTCATATTCAAAACTTCTATGATGATTGAGATAAAAATTGTTTTAGCTTTCATTATTGGCACGATTGCTGTTTTGTTTATGTTTTTCAGCTTCGGAGCTTTCTTAAAAACTCAATATGCTTTTTTTAAATTCAGAAAAATGTCTCTGAAAGACGAGAAGTCAAAAGAGAAAATGCGGAAGTATCTCTCTCTAAAAAAATTAGATTCGTACCTATACATCAAAAATAACAAGAAGGTAGCGGCTATCAGGGTTGAACCGATTAATTTTGCGATTAGGGAAGGAACAGAGCAGAAATCAATCATCATCTTATTTCAGAAATTTCTCAATTCGCTGGATTTCCCGATACAGATTCTTGTTCAAACCAAAAAAATAGATATTGATTTGCATTTGAAGTCAATAAAAGACGAGGATTACAAAAAGCATATTTTATCGCAGACAAGCGGTGTTGCAAACAGAACATTCTACATCATAATACAGGAAACATCAAATATTGAAATTCAGATAAAAGTTGTTCTTGAAAGGCTTAAGGCATTAAATCTTCAGGCAGAAGTTGTTCAGAAAGATGAATTAAAGCAAATAGTGATTAGCGCATTAAGCAGCTCTGACATAATCTACCCGAAAAACATAGATTGTTTCATTGATTACATCAAAACAGACGGAACATTGAACAGAATAATCAATGCAGAAGGCTATCCGAGAATTGTTGAAGCTGGATTTCTTGATAAGATCATAACAACAGACGGCGATATTGACATCTGCCTGCATATTGAGCCTTTTCCGATAGAAAAAACAATGATTATGCTTAACAAAGAATTACAGAAGCAAAGAGCAGACCTATATTCCGCCAAAATTAAAGGGCTGTTGAACACTTCTCTTGAGATAAAATATGAAGACACAAAGAAAATTCTTGAAGAATTGCAGAAAGGAGAAGAAAAACTGTTCGATGTTTCATTCTACATCAACTGCAAAGCCAAAAAGCTTGATGACTTAAACTTGCTGACGAAGAAAATGGAAGCAGAGCTTAATTCGTTGATGATAATCCCAAAAATTCAATCGTTCAGGCAGGCTCAGGCATTGAAATCATTATGCCCTTTTGCTGAGAATGAGCTTAACGAAAAAAGAAACATCACAACAAAAGCATTGTCTGCTTTCTTTCCCTTTACATCTCAATTTTTGAAAGTAGAGGAAAAGGGTGTGTGGTTTGGGAATAATAAAAACAAAATTCCGATAATAAAGGACATATTCAATTTAACAAACCCAAATGGCTTAATTTTAGCAACATCAGGCTCAGGCAAGAGCTATTTCTCAAAACTGCTTATTTCAAGGCAGTTTATGGCGGATACAAAAGTCATCATTGTAGACCCCCAATCAGAATATACAAAGCTTACAGAGAAATTCAAGGGAGAAATAATCAACATATCAAGGACGTCTGAAACAATCATTAACCCATTAGACATAATGGGGCACGACTATGCAGAGAAAAGGCTTGCTTTAATGGATTTAATGCCGATAATGCTCGGCGACATGTCTGATATTCAGAAATCAGTAATGGATAAGGCATTAACTATAACTTATGAGAGAGTAGGCATTAAGCAAGACAGAAAGACCTGGGGCAAAAAGCCACCAATATTAGCAGACTTATTCAATGCGCTGGAGTCAATGTCAAAACATGCAACAGTGATTGAAAAACCGACCTATAATTCGTTGATGAACCGATTGAGTATGTATGTTGATGGAGTGTTTGCTTTCCTGAACAAGCAGACAAAAATTGACTTTGACAACAGATTCGTATGCTTTAATATAGGAGAAATGCCTAAGCAAGTGAAACCAGTCGTAATGTTCCTTATTCTCGATTATGTATATATGAAAATGAAGCAGGACAAGGAGAGAAAAGTCCTAATCATAGATGAAGCTTGGTCAATGCTTGAAAGAGCAGAAGGTGCCACCTATATCTTTGAAATCGTTAAAACGTGCAGAAAATTCAATCTTGGCTTATTGCTTATTACTCAAGATGTAGCGGATTTAATCGCTTCTAAAGCTGGTAATGCTGTCCTTGCCAATTCTGCCTATAATCTGCTGATGAGACAGAAGCCAGCGGTTATTGACAATGTTGTGAAAACCTTTCATTTAAGCGAGAAAGAAAAAGAGACATTGCTTACAGCAGGAATAGGTGAAGGAATTCTGCTTATGGAAAATGAGCACTCAGAAATAAAAATTATTGCTTCTGAAAAAGAGCATAAGATAATAACCACAAAACCTGATGAAATAAAGGAAGAACCTATACCTCAGTATAAGAATAAAATAACGATAAAAGTTGATGAAAGCAAGGGATATTACAAAGCAAGCGACCTGAGTAATGAAGATAAAGAATTTCTTTTGTCTAAAGGCTATAAACTGAACAAACACATTCCACTTAATCATAATCGGGTTGAGAAATTTTACACGCGACCGAGAAAAAACGAAAGTGAAGAACATTTCTTTATGGTGATGCAAGTGCAGGAATACCTAAGCCAATATACAAAGGCGAAGGTATTCCAAACAGTGAAGCCTGATGTTGTTTTTAACGCAGGCAATAAAAAAATTGCTGTGGAGATTGAAACAGGTTCGCAACGCAGACAAAAGAAAAAACTTAAAGAAAAGAAGAAGTATCTTGACAAAAATTATGATAATTGGTTTTTCTTAGTTACTAATGCTCAATATGCTTATTATTACACAAACTATGGAAAGGTTTTCACAAGAAAAAATGCCGCTAAGAAGCTCAGAAGTTATTTCAAATAATTTAAGCATTTAAGCGTTCCTTAATAGGCTTACGCCAAGAGTGGTTAAACGCTTAAATACCGACGGAGGAACAAAAATGGCAAAAGAAACCAAGCAAGAAAAACACCAAAGGAAGTGGTTGGAAAATAGAGACAACGAAGAAGAGGAGGAGGAAACAAAAATGGCAAAACAAGAAAACAAGCAAAGGCAAGAATTGAGTGAAAGCAAAATTGAGCAGCTGAACAAGCAGCCAATAATTGAAACATCAATAAAAAAGAGTGAAAATGGGATGTTTGTGATACACAGAACAATTATCACGGACATCAGGCCTACGAAATATTATGAAAAAGTGCTGGAAAGAATGTAAACCTCAAAAGAGCGTGATAGACTTATTTTTTTAAGAAAGTAGGAGGGCATAAAAATGACAAAGCACAATTTGGAATGGTTTTCAAGCGTTTGGCATATTAACACAGTCAATCCTTGGCTAAGCAAATATAATGTTAAAACTCATGATGTAGTTGAAGGACATGTTTGTCCTTATCCTGAAGAGCTAGTTTTTAGATTAGTTACACTATTTTCAAAAAAGGGAGATTATGTTTTGGATCCTTTCTGCGGCTCTGGAACAACTAACTATGCGGCATTATCTTTATTCCGCAAAACAATCGGCTATGACATTGAAAAGAGATACATCAATATTGCCAAGGAAAGATGCAACAACAGGGGCAGATTTATCTGCGGCTCTTCAACTGACATGGAAGAGTGCTACAGCAATTCAATACAGCTATGTGTTACCTCTCCACCTTATCTTTCCTTAAAGAAGTACTCAGACAATCCTGACAGCATTGGCAATGCCAAAGACCCCTACAAATTGCTGAAAGAAGTATTTGAAGAGGTTTACAGGGTTCTCAAGAAAGGAGGCTATTTCTGCATGAATGTTGGTGGAGTGCCTGACGGCCATGGAGGAATGACTACTTTTCCTCATGATATGATATATATGTGCCTGGACATGGGCTTTAAGTTTAAGCACACAATCGTATGGGATAAAGGTGTTTTCCTGAACGACTGGAATATCCATCAGTGCAGAATGAGAGAGAATCACGAGTTTGTGTGGGTGTTTGAGAAGTAGTTTATTGAGCGTTTTGTTAAAATGAAGTTGTCTCATTACTTAAGCCACTACACTTAGTTCCATTATTCGGTCGTTGGCCTCGTTGATTTTCTCTTCAATATAAGGGTCGAAGTATGATTTTAATATTTTTTTATCATATTTTTCATTTTCTGATAATGATTGATAAAAATTGTAAGTCGCGACTACATCCCATACAGATTCGTAGGATTTGTGCAATAAGTCTTTGATTTCATTCAAGTGAACACCTGTTAGCATATAGTTGTTTATCAAAGAAATGAAATTCATCAGAGTTAATTTTATTTCTTTTGTTTCATTGTTATCTTGTATTTGATTTTTCAATTTTTCTAACTGCACAGTTAATGCTTTTTTATTCTGTTCAGATTCCAAATCAATCATATTATTTCCAATCAATTCTAGGTTTTGGTTAATTTGATACTGAACATTATTGTACTCTTCGTACTGTACTTTTCTTATTTCCCAAGTATATTTTAGCCCTTTGAATTTATCCACAGATTTTTGAATTTGTGCATCTATCTCTTCGCTGTTTTGTGGTGTACTTATCGACCCATAGTCTTTATTTGGATCTATGTTAAATAATGTGATTTTACCAAATTTATACCAACCGCAGGGAATATCTAATTTTAATGCTTCTATGACATCGATTGCTATTTTCTGTGAAAATGTTTTGTTTATCATCTCTCCTTTAGTGCTCAGCCAAGTCTCTTTTATTTTATTAAACAAGTATAGTGCCAGTGCTTTTGTTTTAGTGTCAGTAGGGATGCTAAAATAAGTGAGTTCCTCTCTGGGATGCCCTTCTGATATTTTGTATTTTCTTTCACCTTGCTCATCTATTCCTTCTATGAGCTTGTGCTTTTCAAGAAATACAACAACTTCTCTGACTGTCAGCCAGTGCGAATCTATGGCTTCTGCAATCTCGTTGATTGTCAGAGCTTTTTTGTCTATTTTATCAAGAACTGCGCTTATAATACGAATTTTATTCTTTCGAGTCGGCTTAACCATCTTTATCCAAATAAAAATGATTAAAGTATTTAAACTTTACTATCTCCGTATGAGTAGTACGCACTCATGAGACTATCCAGTTAAATATTAAAAATTCTTTCACGACAGTTTATTGACTATTAGTGCTTGTAATGATGACAAAACCACAAAGTTTAAATAATCCACAGTAATATCTGCCAACCAATCAAAAAAGGCGGAACTAGAAACTGCCAAAAACTAAGGAGGAACGAATAATGAGGACAATAAAATCAAAATCGGAACATGATTCGCTGGTCAAAGTAATGGCGGATAAATTGGAAAGAGATGGGCTGTATGTCCGAGCCGATCATATCGGACATAAGAATGGACAACCGGCCGAAATAGCAGGTTGTATTCCTGATGTTACAGGCGTTTCAACCAGTAGAAAAATAATTGTTGAAGCAGAAACAGAAGATACTATAGCACTCGAAGACACTCGAAAACAATTGCAGGCTTTTTCTAGTGTGAGCGGAGCAGAACTTCACGTAATAGTTCCAGAAGGCTGTACTTCTGCTATGGAGGGACAGGCAAGGCAATGGGGAATACGCATAGACAAGTATTGGCATCTTAAGGTGTGAACGAAAAGATTCAATTGAGCTGATAAACATGGTATTAAAAAAAATCAAAAAATGGGTTGATGGGGATTCAGGCTTATTCTCAGATGGCACTAAATTCAGACTTGCAGAAGTAAGAGCTCCCGAAAAATATCAATTCGGCGGAGAACGAGCAACTAGAAGAGCAGCAGGAATGTCTGGCCGGAATAATGGTGTAGTTAATTGGAGGCCTGTCGGAACGAGTTATGGAAGACAGGTTGGATATATGACTACTCCAGATGGCTCAATTAATCAGAGACTTTTAAGAAGGGGTTCAAGGAATAAAGGGAGGTAAAAATGTCAAACAGCAACA
>JAUYGA010000252.1 GCA_030690755.1 Nanobdellota archaeon | reverse complement strand
AACAATAATATAAAACAAGAGTAAAATCTGAAGTTGCATGATTTGCAACTCAGTCAGTCTAGTCTGAATTTACTTAATAAAAGGTTTGGGAACATATGATAACACAGGTATCAGAATACTCTAAGATAGCAATCAAGAGTCTGAGGAACAGGAAATTAAGGTCGTGGCTCACAATACTGGGAATTGTCATAGGAGTTGCTGCAATAATCTCATTGATTGCAATAAGTTCAGGCCTTAAGAATTCTATTTCAGAGCAGTTTTCTAAAATGGGCTCATCAAGGATTTTCATATTCCCAAAATCTGCTGCAGGAACAGGCGATCCAAGCTCTGCGACAGGTTTGACAAAAGATGATTTCGAGGCAATTGAAAAATTAAGCTATTTTGAGTTTGTCACACCATACCTGATGGCTGAAGAGAGCATCGAATTCAAGCGGGAAAACGTCAAGATTTTTCTGAGAGGAATTCCATCGGACAATATTGAAGAACGTTTTGAGGATTTTGATATAACGCTTGAGAAAGGCAGGTATTTCAACCCAAATGAAAAAAGGGTTGTTGTCCTTGGGTCAAGGGCTGCAAAGAATGTATTCTCTAATGAGATCAAGGTCAAGAATAACATTATAATCGACAATGAGAATTATGAGGTTGTCGGGATAATGAATCCTGTGGGCGCAAAAGATGATGATGAGGCAATATACATACCTATCGAGACGGTAAGGGAATTGTCTGGAAAAGAAAACCAAGTGACTATGATGGAGGCGAAACTAAAACCTGGACAGGATCCTGAACTTGTCGCTGCCAGAGTAAAACAGATTCTTAAGAAAGAGCGCGGCGATGAACAGTTTGAGATAATGACTGCTGAACAGCTGCTCAGGCAGGTTGATAGTATCCTTGGAGTTGTCCAGGCAGTTCTCGTCGGTATTGCGACAATATCACTGATTGTTGGAGCAATAGGTATAATGAATTCGATGTATACCTCGGTTTTGGAAAGAAGAAAAGAAATCGGTATAATGAAATCGATTGGCGCGCAGAACCGAGATATCCTCTTCATTTTTCTCATAGAAGCTGGAATAATGGGCATGATTGGAGGGCTTATTGGTATTGGCCTTGGAGCAGGACTCGCATTTTTGATTGAAGGAATTGGAAAACAGGCAGGATTTCCTCTTCTTGTTAGGATTCCTTGGTGGCTCATAACCTCAGGCATGCTGTTTGCTTTAGTTATCGGGATGCTTTCAGGATTGCTCCCTGCAAAAAATGCTACTGAGATGAATGTTGTAGATGCATTGCGAGAAAATTGAAGATTGCAGATGCAACAATATGAAAACAGATATTGTAAAAAAATCAATGTAAAAAAATCAAGTATCAAATAATTGAAAAAAAAGTAAAAAACAATAAAAAATGGTCATTTCAAAAACACAGGACTTCTTCAAGATGAGCCTGCAAAACTTGAAAAGGAGAAAAACAAGATCCTTGCTTACAATGCTAGGCATCATCATAGGCGTAGCTGCAATCGTCGCATTGATTTCAATAAGCCAGGGAATGAGTAATGCAATAGAAAGCCAGCTTAATTCTTTAGGATCTCAGATGATAAGGATCTCTCCAGGGTCTTTGAGAGGCCCGCCTGTCGGGCTCGTCGGTTTGACAGAAAATGATGTTGATACAGTCAAAGGCATAAACGAACTTGATTATGTGATGCCTCTTCTCATAGAAAGCGCAGAGGTAAGTTATGGGAATGAGAAACAGCTCATTACAGTCGTAGCAATCCCTGTAGATCTGCTTGATGATTATGCGAAAGATGCCGGAATCGAGCTTGAGCAAGGAAGATTTCTGAAAAGCGAAAGCGAGAATTCTGTTCTGATAACAGAAAAAGTTGCAAGCGATAAGTTCGACAAGCAGATGTATATCAAAAGCTCCATTGAGTTCGAAGATAGGCAATTCAAGGTTGTCGGAATAATAAAAAACACAGGCGGCCAGACTGATGACCGAATAATAATCCCTTTTGACCTGGCAAAGGAGGTTTATGATAAAGGCGAGAATGTCGGCCTGATAACCGCAAGGGTCAAAGACAACGCAGACATGGACAAGGTCGCAGAAGAGATTGAAAGAAAATTAAAAAGGAGTAGGAATGATGAGAACTTTGTTGTCTACACTCCAGAACAGGTAAGAGAGACTGTTAATGCTATACTTGGCGTTGTCAATGTTGTCCTTATCGGTATTGCCTCAATTTCCATTTTGGTCGGAGCAATAGGCATAATGAATTCGATGTTCACATCTGTTTTGGAAAGGACGCGAGAGATAGGAGTCATGAAAGCGATTGGCGCAAAAAACTCTGATGTGCTTTATCTTTTCCTAATAGAATCAGGATTTATGGGGCTGCTTGGAGGGATTATTGGAATAATAATCGGGACAGGCATGGCATTCATATTCGGATTTGCTGCAAAAGCCGCAGGCTTCCCGTTCATGGATGTTCAGATAAACCTTAACCTGATTATCGCAGCAGCATCATTTTCATTTTTACTAGGTATGGTCTCAGGAGCTCTTCCTGCAATAAGGGCCTCAAAATTAAAACCTGTTGAGGCTTTGCGCTACGAATAACGTAAATTAATTAAAAATCAACAAAAAACCTTATATATTATAAATGATTTCCAGTATATAAGATAACCGACAAATAAAAAATAACAGGTAATAAGTAAAGAAAAAATTAGGACATGGATTACTCAATTAAAAAACAATAAGGGATTTGCGTGAATTTTTCTTGTCTTTTGAACCTTACAGAAACTGATAAAATATAGAAACATGCGAGGTAAAGAAAATGTTTGAAAAAGAAAGTTTAGAAAGAAGAGTATTTTTTGGGTTAGGGGTCATAAGCTCACTTTTGTTTATAGGGAGTTTATTCATACATATCGTTGAAAAGTTCTCCTGGGTGGATTCTATATATTTCTGCGTCGTGACATTGTCAACCATAGGTTATGGTGACTTACTGCCAAAACATGAAATAACGAAAGTATTTTTGATCTTTTACATACTTATAGGAGTTCCGGCAGCGTTGTATGTTTTTACCTCGCTGGGTTCATATTTTACCGAAAAACATAAACTCTTATTGGAAAAAACAGTAGGAAATGTGAAAACTAATAGAGAACACATCAACAGAGCCAGGAAAAGGATTTACTCTGCCAGAGAAGGTTTCAGGAATGAACTGGTCGGGCATAAAAAGAAGAAAAATCCTAAAAATGAAGAAGAGGATTAGACAATTAAGCGAAAAATGTTTTAAAATATTTTTTATCTCTTTTGATTCATCCGCTTAAGATATTGTTTCGCTTTTTTTACTATTTCTTCACTAAGTTCTTGGCTAAATCTGGAATGATTAAGCTCATTTTCGCCAAAATCAGGCATCTTTGTCAAGGTTCCTATAAATTCTCTTCCTGCATTTTTTGCTTGCCTTTCAACCTCTTTGGCATATTTGGAATTAAAGTACCTTAAAGCGGGAAATTTGCTTATGGAATTAGCGCCGGCCCTTAACAGAAGTTCAATATTCTCAACCTTGTCAAGCCATATCCCGCATTGTATATCTATCTTAGGGAATGCAATTCTGGTCATAGCAATCCATTCTGCCTGATACTCTTTTGTTATTGGCTCAGAATTCTCAAAAACAGTCCCTTTTTGCGGATTTAATGAATAAAAATGTATCTTGTCAATCTTATGATTGCTGATGAATTCTTTCAACAGAGGAAAATCTTCAATTGTCTCTCCAAGACCCAGGATTATTGTCATTCCTGTCTTAAGGCCTAAATCACGAGCAATTTTTAGGGATTTTTCAAAAGGCGCAATTGGTTTTGACGGACATACAAAATCATGCAATCTCTTGTTGACTGTCTCAATTGATGCGACATACCCTTTTGCATAAGGCAAAAAAAGCTCAAATTCATCTTTACTGAGAGGACCTATATTAAGCCAGAATTTTTCTCCTGTCGCAACATGAAGTTTTCTCAGAAGTTCAAGAAAATCCTCCTTATCATATGCATTATGGCCGCCTGACAGAAAGCCTATTTCCCATCCTAGTTTTTTGCAAAGCAAAGCTTCTGCAATCAATGAAGCGTCAGTTCTTCTTGCCATCTGGCCTTTTCCCTTTGCAGCCTCTATCTTTTCGCGCTGAGTGCTCATATAGCAGTATTTGCAGTCAGCAATGCCGCAATACCAGCTGAAAAAAATAGCCCTTTCAAAACAAGTCTGCATTGGAAAGTTATCTTTAAACACAGCTTCCGCCTGTTTAATCAAATCAACGTTTTCATTACCTTTTTTATTTTTCATAGTCTAAGTTTTGCGGTTTTATTTATTAAGATTCGTGTAATTGCCTCTATGATTCACTTAAATTTATAAAGTCTTAAACCCCCTATTTTAAAAATATTCAAATAACAGGATTTAAAGATTCAGATATATAATTAAAAAAAAGCGGTGAAACTGTGCAGTTTTGGATTGTGATTGGACTTATTGCGGCAATGTTTTATGCTGTCAATCACATCCTTCATAAAAAAGCCTCTGAAAAGGTTTCTCCAGAATACCTTGTTTATTCTGTAATGCTTCTTACAGGGATAATCTCTCTGCCGTTCATAATTATTTTTAAGGACTATATAGTATTGCCGCCGCAAATTCTATGGACATATCTTCTCACAGGCATTATTTTAGCAACAGGCCTGATATTATTCACAAAATCATTGCAGCATGCGCAAATCGGAAAAACTGTCCCTTTGATGGCCATATCGCCTGTTGTGACAATGATTTTTGCATTGATTTTCCTTAAAGAGATTCCTGACACAAAAGGTTTTATCGGCATAATGATGGTTGTTTTAGGAGTTTATGCCTTGAAGATAGATCACTTCGGCAAAAGCCATGTTCTTGAACCAATCATAAATATTCTCAAAAACCGCGGTTCTCGGTATATGCTTATGGCTTCAATTCTTTATGGCATCAACAGCGTTATCGAGAAATATGTCATAATCCAGACAAATGTTTTCACAAGAGTTGTGATATACAGCTATTTTGTAATTCTCATAATGACTGTTTATCTGATTGTCATGGACGGAAAACAGTTCAAGAGAAAAGTTGCCAATGCTTTTAAGAAAGACAGACTTTGGATTGCCTTGTTCACAATAGGTTTTGCAGGAGAAGTCATATTTACAGCAGTTGGCCTGAAATTAAATTTGGCAGCTTATGCTGTTTCTATAAAACGCGTTGGAATAATAGGTTCAGTTATCTTTGCGCATTATATGCTGAATGAAAAAAAGCATTTCTTGCACCATCTTCTCGGCGCAGCAATGCTTGTCGCAGGCGCAATGTTGATTGCAATGTAAAGCCAGGTCATTTAAGAATTATCAGACCACCTCATTAAATCATCCTGAAGTGTAATACAACTCGCCTTTTGATTTCTGTTCCCTGTCTTTAACGCTTTCTTCTTTGTTTATCCTAGGCCGGCCCGAATCATGGTCGCGTCTCACAGTTATGTTCAGGTCTTTGAGAAAAATATTCATTCCGTCTTTCATTGAAAACGGGCCTTTCGCATCTCCATTTACTGCAGGTTCGCCATTAAAAACTATGAGTCTTTCAGAAAGATTGTCTATAAAAAGCAAGTCGTGATCAACAATCAATGCAGAACTTCCTTTATGTTCCATGAATTCTCTGACTATTTTTGCGACAAGCAGTCTTTGTTCAACATCAAGATATGCTGACGGCTCATCAAGAAGATATAGTTGCGCTTCTCTTCCCAAACATGCGGCTATTGCAACTCGCTGTAATTCTCCGCCAGACAATTCATTAAGAGGTTTCATGAGCAAGGGTTTTATGTCCAAAGGATTGATGAGCTGAGTGTCATATTTTTTGACTGATTCCTGAAGAACATTGATTACAAGGTCGTCTGATGATTCAAGATATTGCGGTTTGTATGAGACTTTTATTGTTTCATTAAGTTCGCCGGAATCTTTTTCTACTACTCCTGCAAGGATTTTTACAAACGATGTTTTTCCGAT
>JAUYGA010000182.1 GCA_030690755.1 Nanobdellota archaeon | reverse complement strand
TCTCTAATATCATCTGAAGTATAGATTGGCTCTTTATTTTCTGCGCGCATTATTTTTACATAATCAAGTGTCAAAAGGGACATTACGTCTCTTGTCGGAGCAGTGCAGTATACTGGCCCTCGATAACCCATTTTGAAAAGCCATGGCACAAATCCTGAATGATCAAGATGTGAATGCGATACTATTACTGCGTCTAATTGTTTGATGTCAAATTCCGGAACCTCTAAGTGCGGGAATGGCTGGTCATCTGAAGCTACGTTTATTCCGCAGTCAAGAAGCACGCGTGATTCAGGTGTCTGCAAAAGAATGCTTGATCTTCCGACCTGTCTTCCTCCCCCGAGGTATGTTGCTCTTATCCATTCATTTTTCCTGTCGCGTATCCAGCCGTCATATATTCTGTGGCCTGTTTTATTTAGAAATTTTCTTCTGTAATCAGAATTCTGATATAATACTGCTCTTATGTTTTCTATTAATTGGGATCTTATCGCTGGCGTTCTTTTTATTATCGGAACCCAAAGCGTCTTGTTTCTGATCTCTCGAAGAATGCTTCCTTGTTTTCCTATGGCAAGCCCTGGTTTTTCCGCTTCAATGTTCACTTGAGATCTCTGCTCATCAAATATGATTGTTGATATTGCTGCCTCTTCAGGTATGATTTTCTTTATCGCAGCTTCTGCCTTATCAGTCTTCATTGTTATGCTCGGGTCAGGTCTTAGTTCGACTCGTTTTTTTATGTTGTCGACTATCTTTTTTATGACCCCTTCATTATCGAGAAAGAATTCCTTGTCCTTTGTGTAAAGAACAATGTTTGCTCCTTCAAAACCTGCGTCGCTTATTTTGCTTTCATCTAGTTGGCTTAAAATTTCCTTTATTATATCTCCCATTAGAATTTCTCCTTATTTTCCTCATTTAATACTACTTTATTTATCGCTTTATTTATACTTAAACAGATCTGATTAAAGATATCTAATTTAATTTTAAATAAAAAAACCGATATGCGCGTTTATACAATCAGATTTCGATTTTTCTGTCAAAAAACTTTGTGATTATTTTCTTTGCGCCGTCTTTTGTTACGGTAACAACGTCAATTCCATCGCCTGATGCGATATCGCGCTGGATTGCCGCATTGATTGATTTTGCTGCCAGTTGCACGCCTTCATTTATGCTAAGGTCTTTTTTGTAAAGTGTCTCTAGAACACCATAGGCCATTACACTGCCTGAACCTGAAGATATGAAATCGTCAATCTCGCTTATTGTTCCGTCAGCAAATATCTCGTAAACATGGAAGCCATCTGAATCCTTCCCGCCAAGTATGAAGTGGGATATCCCTGGAATCATGCTCATCTTCCTGATGTTGCCATATACCATTCTTGCAAAAAGGTTTGCAACTTCCTTGACATTTGATTT
This sequence comes from Nanobdellota archaeon, assembly GCA_030690755.1. Classification (GTDB taxonomy): domain Archaea; phylum Nanobdellota; class Nanobdellia; order Woesearchaeales; family JAUYGA01; genus JAUYGA01. The sequence goes on along the minus strand of JAUYGA010000182.1, from coordinate 4,679 downwards.
TCTTCCAATCCTTATGTCTCGAAGTCTTATTTCAGACTGAGCGATCCTGATTAGAAGCTGAGCATCTGAAGCTGTTCCAGCCATAGTGACTGCAATATCATCAGTTACAAAATCTATCTTGTCAGTTTTCTTGTTTGCGATGAAATATCCTGCTGTTGCTCTCTTGTCTGCGGCAAAAACAATTCCGTCTTTGCATATTATGCCGACTGTTGTCGTTCCGGTCTTCATCACATTAGGATTTTGGTCAACCATTTTTCAGCCCTTTTTATTTTTTTATATCTTACAATTATTTATTTTCGTTTTATATATCGCAATTTTTCGTTATTTTATTAAATTTTGAATTTTTATTGATTCAGTATTACCTTATTAATTTTTGAGTATTAGTATTTTGGTTCTTGTTTATTGCAATTCTTGTTCATCATATGTTTTCTTCAACGATGATTTATCGTCAGAATTCCTTACCACAATAACCATAGAAACTAAAATCTGTATATAAAGGTTGCGGTTTTTTTTGGGGGCGGGCTTTTGTTTCGATAAAGTTTCAATAAAGTTTATAAATTTGGCCTGGCTTTTCTGCTGTTATGGCAACAGCAAAAACTGCGGATAATTCTTCTCAACCAGGCAATATGCCTGACTGGATAATTGGCCGTCCCGTTCCTAAATATGCTTTGAAAACGCCTGAAGGCAGAGTTGCAATGGTTGCTGATTTTGGCAATGACTTGGATAAGACAAAGAGCGAAATGATTGTATTCACAGCAGAATGCGAAGAATTCAATCATCCTTATATCTCATTGAAAATCTCAGAAGCGCACAAAAGAGGAGTCAAAATCAAGGTTTCTGCTGGTCCTGTTTTGGTTACTGCAAATTACACTGCGGAACAATCCGAAGCATACGTGGCTTACTATTCTCACCCAGCAAAAATTAAGGCATCCAAATGGGAAAAGCTAGGCAGCAGTTTCATGATAACTCAAGACTGGCTTGCTGCAAGATTATGCTACGATAAGCTGCTTGAGAAAAAACCTGATGATATGCGTCTTCTTCTGCTCGCTTCCACTGCCAGCTGTTATGGGGGAGATCTGGAAAGGGCAGTTAATGATTCATTTTTCGCAGTGATGGTTGACTCTAAAAGTTATGATGCGAGAAATAATCTCGGATATGCTTATCTTCAACAGGGCAATACAAAAGAAGCGCTGGTTTCGCTGAATAAAGCTTACAATCTGGCAGCAACAGTTAATGAAGAGACTGGCTCAGTCGACAGGCAATCAGTTGAAAATATTTTAAACAATCTAGGAGATGCTCATAGAATGAATGGAAATTACAACAGAGCAATGCAATACTATTCACGTGTTCTTAACCTGAACCCGCACCATCCTGGAACATTTGAGAATTTTGGCGCATGCAGAACTGCAGTAAGGCAATAAAGAATATTTCTTCCAAAATTTAGAGTCAGAACTTATCATCCACTTCATTGATGTATTCTTTTATCCTGTCCATTGTTGACGGCAGAAGGTATCTCATCAGCTTGTCTTCAAATGCATGGAGAAGCGTGCTTTGCTCTGTGATTCTATACTTGTTTTTTATCTTCTCTATGAAATAGACATCCCTTATTCTTTTGAGCTGCCTTCTGATATTCGAGTTTGCGATTCCAAACTGAGGGAGCTTTTCCAGTGTTCTCAATTCAACAACCAAGTGTTTTATTTCTTCAGATGAAAGCTCTCTTTTGGTTTTTCTAGCCTGAAGAAGAACATAAAGAATGTCAACAACAACATCTCGTGAATCGCCTGGCTGCAATAATCCTACAGACAGACATAATTTTTTTACTAACTCTCGCTTTGTGATATTTCCTTCTGGTTTTTCATATTTTCTGAAGGTCAAATCGACTAAAGGTAGGTCTTTTGCTTTTTTTCCAACTTTTGCCATAATATTGGAATACTCAACTTATTTATAAAACATTCTAAAATGATTAAAAGTTTTAGGTGGTTAATTGACTTGTTGAGACGAGAAAAATTAACAAAAACACTTAACAAAAACATTTAACAGAAATAAATTCTTGTTATTGATTAACATCCATCTTGAAGAGAGTTTTGCAGTCATGTCCGATTGCAATTATGCTTGAACCGTCGGCAAGCACATTATATTCATAGACTTTCTCAGGAAAAATACCTGCAATTCCTCTTTCAAATGCAAAAGAATTGGTTACAACGACATCACTATCTTTTTGGGAAATGCCGAAAAAAACATCTCTGATTTTAACAACAGACCCTGCCGAAACATTGCTTCCAAATGATGCGACATATTCGCCGTCAGAAGTCATAACCAAATCGCCAGCATAGCTCAGAGCAGCATATTTATTTCCCATCTTAGTGAGCGGACCGCCTGGAAAATATAAAAATTCACCCACCTTCTTAACACCTTTTAAAGATCTCATAACCCTGTTTTTTGGAAGCGAGTAAATGAAATTGGTTTCAGATTCATTAAATATATAACGGCCTTTTTCATTCAACACATCCCGCGCCATGAAAGGCAGCTCATATATTACAGAACCATCACTCGCAATCATCTTTCTTTTATGCTCTTTTTCAAACCCGATAAAAAGCTTTTTGGCAAAGTCAAAACAGATGACTGAAGAGGAATTTCCATAAGCCTCACAAGGAAACTCGCCTGCAACTGCCCCATCGCTGGTGACAATACACCTATAATCGGAAGACAAAGCATAAGTTATCCCATCTATAAAAAAAAGGCCTGAAAAAGAATTTACATTTTTCGTAAAAAAACTAACGTCTCCTTTGCTTGAGACCAGTTTCTTCTGGCCACATCCCTTGCCCGGCGAGAAGGACGCTTCTGAAGAGAGGGCTAAAAAATAATCATCAGCCTTAATCAACGTTGACGGCTGTACCTTCTCTTCAAATACAGCAAGTACTTTAGCTTCAAGTGTTTTCTGATGCGTCATTTTACTGTTTAAGAAGAACTATTTCTTTATAAATGTTTATACTGGACAGTAGTGTCCATCTCATATCCTTTTCATGTTTACCGCGAAATTTAATAGTAAACCAAATTCACATATCCCGAAAAAATATCTGAAACGAGCAATCCCTCGCCGGATAATTTATAAATAAAATAAAATAACGCGACTTAAGGTGTTCTTATGGAAGGGCTTGAAAAGATTATTTCAGATTCATTGATATCATACCAGCGCGAAGAGATACAAAAGAGATATTCTAATGAGAAAATAAGGCAGCTTGGATTCAGCATACCTGATGAAGAGGTAGAATTCATGAGAAATATTGTGAATGAGAAGTTCTACCCGAGCATTGAAGACAGGCAGCAATTTTCTGAATATTTTGAGTCATTGAAAAACTTCACCAAACCAAGCGTTCTCCTCAGCGCTGTTTCTGTTTTTGCGAGATTGCTTGTCAAATACAGGAAGAATGCAGGCGAACTATTGTCATTAAGCAAGCAGGCGCTTAACATCTATAAAACAACCAAAAAAATTGATGATGATATGATAAAATATATCGCTGCTAATTATGATGTCAGCAATAATTTTTCTTTGAGCCAAGAGATTTACGAAAAAGCATATGTTTGTGTTTCCGAAGAAAGACGCGAAAAAGTGATTAGCCAGATAATCGGTTTAACACATTGTTTTGAGAACAAAACAATAATGGCCAACATACGAAATGTCCTGAATGATTTCGCTGCAGAACTTGAGAAAAAACCAGAACTTCTAAAACAACAGATAGATGCAGTGAGGTATATCAACGGTTTCATGAGCGGAGCGACTGATTTCTTTTTGAAAAAATCAGAACAGGAGCTTAAGACTTTCACGCTTATTCTTGAAAGGACAGAAAGGGAATATACAAGCGGCATATATTGGAAAATCGGCAATCTGGAGAAAGTATGTGTATATCATACGAACTAAAATCAGAAAAAACAAAGATCGCCCGTTAAATTTAAATACATATCCATCTACTTAATTTGAATGCTTGACATAAAATTGATAAGGGAAAATCCTGACCTGATAAAGAGGGATTTGGAAAAGAGGAATGACCTTGATAAATTGCAGCTGGTCAGCGATGCTGTAAAATATGATGAGGAATGGCGTTTTCTTAAAGGAAAATTAGACGAGTTACGCTCAAAAAGAAACAAGATTTCTATGGAAGTCAACCAGCTGAAAAAACAGGGTAAAGATGTAGAAGGCAAACTTAAGGAAATAAAAGAGATTCCTGGCCAGATTGCTGAGGGTGAAAAGAGGCTGGATGAACTCGCTGAGAAAGTCAAAACAATCCAGATGAGGCTTCCGAATATTCTGCACGATTCTGTTCCTATAGGCAAAGATGATACTGAAAATGCAGTGGTAAGAAAATGGGGCGAACCAAAAGTTCCAGCTTTTGAGCTTATCTCGCATGGCGATCTTGCCGAATCACTTGACCTTGCAGATTTCAAACGCGCTGCAAAGATTTCAGGAGCAGGTTTTGTTTTTCTGAAAGGGGATCTTGCACTGCTCGATCTAGCCCTTCAGCGTTATGCTGTTGACTTGCTTGTTAAAAAGGGTTACACTCTTGTTTATCCGCCGTTCATGATGAATAAAGCGTCATATGAAGGTGTTACAGATCTTGCTGATTTTGAGAATGTCATGTATAAGATTGATGGAGAAGACCTTTATCTTATCGCGACATCAG
>JAUYGA010000169.1 GCA_030690755.1 Nanobdellota archaeon | reverse complement strand
AACCCTGCATAAAGAAATATAAGGACATAAAAGAAAGACAAAATGTAAATGATAACCAGCCATGTCGAATGGAATATCTCTATGTTGACAGGCTCACTAATGAGCTTACGAATGAAACCAAGAAATAAGTTGACGGGCGAGTTGAGGATGCCAAGTATATAGCTAAAAAAATAATCTGTAAAATAGCCAGAGATACATTGAGGTAAGTTAGACCATGAGCAATCCATTTTTTTAGCCTTCCATCTAGTTTAAAACTTTTTTTCTTCATTTTCCTCTTAGCCAAGCAACATCTGCACAACATACGGAGCAGCCCAAACAACCAACAGACCAACGCCAACGTAAGTCAATGAATGTTTTGCCTCATCCCTCTTCTTAGCATCTCCGCCAGACAACATGAACTGTATTCCTATGTAAACTGCATAAATAATAGCAACAGCAGAAACTAGGTAAAGCAACAAATGGTAAATCTTCATAACAGGCTCAAGAATCTTATCAAACTGAGCCTTCTCCTGTGCTGTTATTGTTGCGTTCATGTCCGCTGCCAAAGCAAAAGGCATCGAAAATACCACTGCCAGCAATGGCCACATTATGCAATTAACGAGTTTTTTTCTGTTCATTTTGGTACCCCCACTTCTTGAAAACGCTGATTGACTTTTTGCCATTTCTCTTTCTCTTCTCGTATTTCCAATCACGAAACTTCTGGCACTTTTCACAGAAGTCATAGTAATCATCTTTGACTTCTTCCTCCCTACACATCAAACACTTTTTATTCATAGAAATTCCCCCTAAAAATTGATAAAATTCATGTAATAGAGAAAAACATAAATAACCCTTTACAGAAAAAAACCAATATTTTTTATAGAAAAAACAAGAAAATCAGCGTCGCTGTAGCTGATTTTCTGATGCGACTATTCTCGTTTTTGGGATTTAAATGGAAGAAAGATTTATAAATGGAACACGAATTTGATAGTATAACAAGGATTATAGAAAAAACAGCCCCTACACGGCTTTAAACTGTGGGACAGAATTACAAAAATGGCAAAATTAAAAAAAGCTGTTACCTGGAGAAGACTTGAGAGACCTTACACCAGAAAATCCAAATATAAGATATTGTCTTATGTAAGAGGAACTCCGACTTCTAAAGTAATAAGATATGTCATGGGCAATTCTAATATCAAGTTTGACACAAGGCTTTTTTTGATTTCTAAATCAGATTTGCAGATAAGACACAATGCGATAGAGAGCGCAAGGCAGGCAAGCAACAGGCTGCTTGAAAAAGTTCTAGGCAAAGACCAATATCGTTTTGTTGTAAGAATGTATCCTCATCACATTTTAAGAGAGAATCCTTTGGCAGCTGGAGCTGGAGCAGACAGAATGAGCACAGGTATGGCGCGTTCTTTTGGTAAAGCTGTCGGACTTGCAGCTCAGGTTAAGGAAGGAAAGATAATGTTTGAAGTTGATGTCAACAAGCAGCATATAGAGACTGCCAGGCAAGCGCTGACTAAAGCGAAAACCAAGATTCCTTGTTCTTGCTCGATTGTTGTTGAGAGCGTTAAGAATTAGTTCTTTGAAATTTTTTAAGATTTTTACATAAGTTATTGCATTAATTCTATAAAAGCCAAAGCTGTGGCGTATGCCGCCAATTATGCAAACACCCTCCTTTTGCGCTATGAGAACCCGACGGAGGTTCCATGAGAGGAGGGTTCAATTATAAAAAACATAGAGTGTTTGCAGGCGGCATGGCGAGGAACGAGCCAGACACAGCTTTGGCTTTCTGAAAAAAATAGAAAACACTAAACTTAGTGCTCTGATTTTGGTATGCGTATAGCATCTTAAAAATTCTCGACAGCTTTGTCGAGGGAGCTGCGTTCCCGTAAGGAACAACCCCTCGCGACGCTCGTCGATGAATTTTATTCAATGAATTTTTACCTTATGATGCTATGCGCATACTTAACTGGCACAAATTTAAAATTAGGGGTGATTTTTTTGGCGCAAAAAGGCCTTTCTGGGTTTTTTGAAAAATTTATAGCAAAAGAAAACTTTTTTTTGAACAAATCAGTTTTGCAATCTAATTACATGCCTGAAACAATAAATCATAGAGAGGAACAACTCAATCAAATCGCCAAAATTCTTGCACCCTCGCTTAAATTTGACAAACCATCAAATCTGTTCATCTATGGCAAAACCGGAACAGGAAAAACCCTCACAACAAAACATGTAATGAATGAATTGTCAAATGTTGCTGAAAAAAACAATCTTTCAATAAAATTTGTGTATGTGAACTGTAAATTGAAAAAAAGCGCAGACACAGAATATAGGCTGGTTGCGCAACTTGCAAGAGAATTTGGAAAAGCAATACCCCCGACAGGCCTGCCAACAGATGAAGTTTATAAAATATTTTTTGATGTTGTTGATAGGGAAAAACAAATAGTGATCCTCATACTTGATGAAATAGATCAACTTGTTAAAAAAACAGGCGATGAAATTCTTTATAATTTAACCAGGATAAATTCAGAACTAAAAAATTCACAGATTTCAATCATAGGGATATCCAATGATTTGTTGTTTACAGATTATTTAGATCCGAGAGTTAAATCTTCACTTAGCGAAGAAGAAATACTCTTTCCTCCTTATGACGCGCTTCAGATACAGGACATTTTAAGGCAGCGCGCAAATTTAGCGTTCAAACAAGGCCTTCTTGATACAGGTGTTATCGAGAAATGCGCGGCGTACGCGGCAAGAGAGCATGGTGATTCAAGAAGGGCTTTGGAATTGTTGCGGGTTGCAGGAGAATTGGCAGAGAGAAACAACAAAGAGAAAATTTCTGTTGGGTGCATAGATGAAGCTGAAGAAAAGATAGAACGCGATAGGTTAGAAGATATAATAAAAACACAACCAAAACAATTCCAAACCGTCCTTTATGCTATTTTTTCTGCTAATTCCAATATCAAAAAAAACATACATACTGGGGAAGTTTATGAAATATATAAGGTGGTTTGTTTAAAAACAGGCCTGAGACCATTAACGCAGAGAAGAGTTACAGACATTCTTGCAGAACTAGACATGCTTGG
>JAUYGA010000168.1 GCA_030690755.1 Nanobdellota archaeon | reverse complement strand
GATACTGTTAATTCTTAGATACCTATATAAATAAGTTCTTATATTACACCTCGTAAGAGGTGTTTATTATGGCTCAAAAATGTCCGAAGTGTAAAGAATCTAAGCATGTCTGGTGCAAAGGCTGGCGTTATAATGCTTCTGGAAAGAAGCAAATGTTTTGGTGCAATTCCTGCAAAAAAAGATTCACTCCTGATGATGGATTTTGGAAGATGAAGCATCGTCCTGAAATCGTGACCGAAGCTTGCTCAAGTTATAAACGAGGCATGTCTCTTAAACATGTGAAAGATCACCTTAGCGATTATAGGGAGACTGACATTTCAAGAGTGACTGTGCTAAACTGGGTGAGAAAATATTCAAAACTGCTTGAGAGCTCAACAGGAAAACTCACCCCAAAAATAAAAGGGCCATTGCATAATGATGAGTTTTTTATCCATGTTAAAAAAAACTAAAATGCAGATGGGTCTCAAAAGATAAGAAGACAAAATTTCGCATTTTTGCGAAATTAAGCAAGAGTAAAGAATATGCTGATGGGGCTAAACTTCTTTTCTCGACGATAAAAAAGAAGTTCTATCCGCAATTTATCGAAGCGAAAAAAAGAGGGAAAAAGATTGTTTTTGTTTCTGACAAGCTCGAACACTACAGAAAAGGGCACAAAAAATATTTCAGGAATGTTGCAATCCTGAAATTTGGAGTTTCGATAAAGCAGAAAAAATTTGGATATAAACACAACAATAATTGTATTGAGCGAGATCATCAATACTCAAAAGACAGAATAAAAGCAATAAGGCATTTCAAAGAATTTGATTCGGCAGACAAGATACTTGATTTCTTGGATATACATTACAACTTTATTGACGAGCAAAAGCTGAAGAATGAAAAGAGATCTAGGACGCCTGCACAAAGAGCAGGCATAATGATTAATTTGCCAAAAAGACAAAAACTACTGTATTTGGTAAGATATTGTATGGGTACTTAAGATTAAACAATATCACAATTTAACAAGATTTATAAATTATCAAAGACAATAAGCAGCAGTTCAGTCAAAATCGTCAAAATAACTAATCCAATAGGGGTGCTATAATGGAATACAAAAATAAAAATGATAACAAGTTCAGACAGATATTTGAGTTTAACCATGAAGTAAACTGGAAAACTATTTCCATGCTGGCTTTGCTTGCAATACTTCCAAACCTTCTTGGCATGATTAACACCTCAGTATTTGGAGTAAAAATACATTTCTTCCAATACTTAGTATTCTTGGCTGCAATTATTTACGGACCTTTAGGAGGAGCTGTTTCAGGAGCTTTCGGTTCTGTATATACAGCAGTTGCGCTTAACAACCCGTATATAATAATAGGAAATATCATACTGGGCGTCTTAGTCGGCGTATTTGTCAGGCTTAAATTGCATGTCATAATTGCAGTTCTGCTTGCTTATGCAATGCAGCTCCCTTGGTTATGGTACAGCGATATTTATCTTGCAGGAATGCCTATTCGCGCAGTCCAGTTGATTGTTGTTGCATTGTTCTTAAGCAATGTAATCTGGGGATTTGTTGCCTGGAAGACGCACAAGAAAGTAAGTAGACTGATAATAAACTAAAAAAGATCCACATGCTCATACACTGGGCGACTTTTTAATTTTATTTTTAAATTACTACAATGGAAGAACTGACATTCTCGCAAATTCTTGGAAAAATCAAGGATGCAAAACTGGAAACAGATAACTTTGACACAGTCATAGGAATAGGCAGAGGCGGCATTGTTCCAGGTTCATTGATTGCAAATTATCTGAAGACAGATTTTGCTGTGCTCTGGCTAAACTTCAGGGATGATTCTCATTGCCCAAGGCATGAAAAACCAAAACTTGTCAAAGACTTTGATATGGACTTGACTGGCAGGAAAGTCCTGGTTGTTGATGATGTCTCAAAATCGGGCGCAACACTGACAAAAGCAAAAGAAATATTAAAGGCAAAAAATGCCTCTAAAATAAAGACTCTGGTTGTCAACGGGCCAAAAAACAAGACAGACTATCCGCTGGATTACACCCTGTTCAGTTTCGAGAAATGCGTCAAGTTCCCATGGAATTAAAAATGAAAAAAAGAGGAAAGCGCAATATTTCATTACCTTATGTATTACCTTATGCAAATCTAATTATAATAATTATAACTCTGACAACAGTGTTTTTTTCTATCAGCGCTTTTTCTGTCAATGCCCAGGACTGGACAGAAGCATCTAAAGTCGCAATGAAAGCAAGAATATTCGGTCAAGTGGATATAAAATCAGCTGAATCAATAAGCTATATGATTGCGAACATCTCATACATCCCTGCAGAAGATTACAGACAGACTGTCTCTGAAATTAAAACAACTCCGCAAGCAAAGGTTAATGAAAATAATGCAGAGTTTAAGTGGAACAATCCAGAGATTGGAAAACACAACTACCAAATCGAATCAATTGTTGAAGGAAAAAACATTGTTCCAGAGATAAGATCTAAAATTGCCTTTCCTTACAGCAGCATACCTCAAGAATACTTTATTTACACAAGACCATCAGACCTGATTGATTCAGACAAACCGATAATTGTCACAAAAGCATCACAGCTTGTTCAAGGAGAAGATGATTATTATGAAGCTGTTTTCAAGCTGGCAGAGTGGGTTGAACGTAACATAACCTATGACTTAAACTCACTGACAGCAGATGTATCGCAGAAATCATCTTGGGTTCTTGAGAATAGGATAGGTGTCTGTGATGAACTCACAAACCTTTTAATCGCAATGTGCAGAAGCCTTGGCATTCCTGCAAGATTTGTAAGCGGAGTTGCATATACAGATTTCAATAATCTAAGCGATTGGGGACCTCATGCATGGGCAGAAATCTATTTTCCAGAATACGGATGGGTTCCTTTTGACATCGCATACAACCAATTCGGATTTATTGATGCAACACACATAAAATTCAAACATTCTATCGACTCTAATGAATCCTCTGCAAACTTCTTATGGCTTGGAAGAGAAACAGAAATTGAAACATCACCTACAAATTACAATATATCTCTCGTAAGTTATGAAGGGACAACTGAAGATAGGATAAGAATTAACTCGAGATTTGTCTATCCGGAGGTTTCATTCGGAAGCTACAACTTGCTTGAAGTTGAGATTGAAAACATGAATTATGACTACATATCAACATTCATTTATTTGAGCGAAGTGAGAGGAACAGACCTATTGTCAGAATACAAAAAACACATAATGCTTAAACCTCTTGAAAAAAAGAAAGTTTTTTGGATGATAAAAGTTGATGAAGATCTTGGACATATTTATGAATACACTTTCCCATTCATAGCATCTTCTTCAGGAAACACCAGTTTCGTCAATGAATTCAAATCAAGCATCGGCAGCCCAATGCACACATATGAAGAGGTAAAAATGCTGATGACAGACAAAACAGAGGAAGAGGAAAAATTCTATTCATCAAATATCCAGCTGACATGCGTCCATGCAATTAACGATGAAACTAAAACACTGCCTTATTATCTCGGTGATGACGCAAAAATAACCTGCTCTATAAAAAATACAGGAAACCAGTTCATCACTTCATTATCTATCTGCATTGAAAACGACTGCCAATACGAATCTCTTGGTATAACGCAGGAGAAGACTGTCTTTTTTAAAAGAAACATAAATCAGACAATCAACAATTTCAAGATAAAAGCAAGCAACCAGGATGTCTCAAAGACCGCAAGCATAAGCATAACCGCAAAAGATTATCCTCAGATAGAACTTGGAGAAATAGCATTCCCAAAAAAAGCAAAATATAAGGACCAGATAAATTTGACAGCGCCGCTGAGAAAGTTAAGCACTACTCCGATGAAAAACGGAATTCTGAAAATGCAGCATGAAAACTTCGAAAACACCTGGGAGTTTATCGAGATAAACAAAAACACAGAGTTTGCGATAAAAACAAACAGCAACAAATTGAATGAAGGCAAGAACGCAATAAAAATAACTTTGACGTATGAAGACGAACGCGGAAACAAATACGCAAAAGAAAAGAGCATAACAATTGAGATGGAAAAACTCACATTCTGGCAGAAAATAACAAAGTTCTTTGAAAACATGTTCGGGTAAAACGCGATGGCAAACATCAGGGTTTTCTGTTAGTTTTTAGAAAAAAAGAAGCAATTATCGCTTTTTGATAAATAGCTCATATTTTAAAAAACATTAAGTTTTTTAGTTCATATGGATTATCTTAATTAAGAGAGGTGTGAGGTTTTATGGTGAGCACGATAAGGTATCCTGTGCAACGAGTGATTAATTGGTATGAAGGTAACTTTTGCGCTAGAAAATGTTTTAATAAAGAAGGCCGAATGTTCGACTGCCACAATAAATTTCAGATGATTGTCGATAAAAACAAGGATTTGCTTATTACCCGCAAAGAGTTTAAGGATTTGCTTGACAATGATGATATTAAAATTTGCAAGTTAAAGAGAAATTTCAGAAGAAGAACTGTTGGATGGAATCAGTTTGAACAATGGTCAAATGATCCTTTATTTAATCCAGACAACTTTGACTAAAGTGCTTTGCCTATTTCAACACTTCTCTCTTTTTCAAAAACCATCATCCCCCAATTAAATCCTCTGCGCAGAATAACAACAAAATTTATAAACAACACTCAAAACAAAAATAATGTAAATTAAAGGGTTAGAGATATAAGGGGAAAAAATGACTAAATCACTCGATAAAGCAACACCTGACACTTCTGTGATAATTGAAGGTTTGATAACAAAACAGATAGAGAACGGAGATATTGAAATCAACCAATTGCTTATCCATGAGGCTGTTCTTGCTGAGCTTGAGCATCAGGCCAATCTTGGAAAATCAATCGGATTCATCGGCCTTGATGAACTAAACAAGTTAAACATACTTTCAAAAAAATATAATTTTTCTATAGTTTATTCCGGGAAAAGACCTGGAGCTGCTGAGATAAAATATGCAGGCAGAGGAGAGATTGATGCGATGATTAGGCAGCTTGCATGGGAAGAAGATGCCACATTGATAACTGCAGACAAAGTGCAGTCAGAGGTTGCAAGAGCTCGCGGAATGAAATATCTTCTGATAAAAATTTCTGATTATGAAAAGCCATTGAAGCTTGAAAGTTTTTTTGACAGCGAAACAATGAGCGTTCATCTGAGAGAGAATGTTGTGCCTGGCGCAAAAAAAGGAAGGCCAGGAGAATGGAAATTTGTCTATTTGAGAAAAGAGCCGATTACTGCTGAAGAGATAAAGGAAATAAGCAGAGAAATAATTGAAGAATCAAATTCCAGGAAGAATGCATTCATTGAGATAGAAAGGGAAGGCAGCACAATAGTGCAATTAGGACGGTTCAGAATAGTAATAACAAGACCCCCATTTTCAGATGGTTGGGAGATTACTGCAGTAAGACCTGTCAAACTTCTCACATTGAATGATTACAATCTTACAGAAAAACTGATGAAAAGAATATCAGAGCAAGCAGAAGGAATATTGATAGCAGGTTCACCAGGTCATGGAAAAAGCACATTTGCTCAGGCGCTGGCAGAATATTACGCATCAAAGGATAAGATTGTAAAGACAATCGAAGCGCCACGAGACCTTGTGCTGCCAGACAACATCACACAATATTCAATATCAAAAGGATCACCGCAGGAAATACAAGACATACTTCTTTTATCCAGACCAGATTATACTATTTTTGATGAGATGAGAAACACTCAGGATTTTTCCTTGTTTGCAGACATGAGACTTGCTGGAATTGGTTTGGCGGGAGTTGTACACGCAACAAATCCCATAGATGCAATCCAAAGATTTGTCGGAAGAATTGAACTCGGTGTAATTCCTCAAGTTATTGATACTGTTGTATTCATAAAAAACGGAGCAATAGCAAAAGTTCTAGGACTGCAGATGGTTGTCAAAGTTCCAAGCGGAATGGTTGAAGCAGATCTTGCCCGCCCAGTCGTTGTTGTGACAGACTTCGAGACAAAAAAACTCGAATACGAACTTTACTCATATGGAGAAGAGACAGTTGTAATTCCTGTCAAGACATCTGAAAAGAGCCCAAGCAAAAAACTCGCAGGCCAATCTATTGAAAGGGAATTCAAAAATTATTGCGACAGATGCATTGTTGATGTTGTTTCAGAAAACAAAGCAATAGTACAAGTGCCTTCAGAATTCATAGCTCAAATAATCGGAAAACAAGGGCAGAACATAGAAAAAATCGAAAAGAAGCTGGGAATATCAATAGACATACAAGAGCTTAAAGGCAGTGTAAAAGAAACTCAGGAAAAACAAAGCGTAGACTTCAGTGTAAAGATAAGCAAAGGATACATAGAATTTAATGTTGATGAATCACTGACTAACAAACAAGTCGGCATATACATTGACGATGACCTGATAATGACTGCAAATGTCGGCAAGACAGGCGTTTTGAACATCAAGAAAAAACATCAGATGGGAAAACTGCTTGTAAATGCAGTCAATAACGGCGAACATATCGAATTGAAAATCTGAATTCCTTAAAGTGATTTGATTAATAAAATAAGGTAATAAAAGGTAAAAATGGGTTGTCCAAAATATCATCAATATCATCCTAATGCTACATTAGACCAATATTGCGCTAAATTTGGTTATGATAAGAGCAAACTCACAAATGCTGTTAAGAGCACAAGCCATTACAAAGAGGCAAAACAGCAATACAAAGGGCAAAGTGAAGACGAGCTTGTGAAAAAAGTTGTGTCCAAGATGGACCAGAAGAAATATCAAGGCAAATCGCTCACAGACGTTGTTTATATCAGACATAATTCAGCCAATGCCAAGTCAAACAATGATGGAAATTCTAAAAAAACCAGCGCCAGCAACAATAGAGGAAGATCAAATGCATATCTCTGGGAAAATTCGTCAGAGCGTGCTTCATCAAACAAGGTGTTTATGACAAACAAAAAACTGGATGAGAAAACATCTGTTTACTATGGTTCCATCAAACGAAATGAAAAGTTTGAAACAGCATCTACTGCATACAAATCAGAATATACCAAACTGCTTAATGATTTAATCAATATCAAGAACATTAAGACAAACATTCCTTCTTATGAACATGGGAACACCTACAAAATGTATGAAAAAGTCCTATATAATTTCAGTATTAAATACAGCATAGGATTCTCTGAAGAGGAGATGCAAAACCTATCTGAGCGGGAGCTGAAATTTGTTGCAGAAGTGATAAAGATGCTTGAAGAAATTGAAAAATTTGAAAAACAACCAAAAAAAGAAAATAATTATGAGAAGAAGCTTGATGATAAAGAGGTGGTTCTTCTCAATGAAATTTTACAGGATCTGGAAGTTGACAGAAAGCATTTCGTGTTTGAAGTATCTAAAACTCTGGTAACCTTTATGATAAAACAAAAAAAGAACAGAGATGAAATTCTGCTGAAAATTTCTATCTTCATAAAATTGCTGAAAGAAGAGCCTAAAGGAAGTATCCTCAAATCAATTGGAAATATTCTCTCCCCTTTGGAAAAGAAACTACTTTTAAGCACTTAGTCTCAATAATTCTGTTGTCAGAAACAATAGTGTTCAAACGACTTCAGAAAAATCTGAAGAGTTATAATCAAGCCACTAACTCATCAAGTGCCAGCGTAATGTTTTAGCATAATACAAAAGTAGTACTAAAATTACTACAAAAATAGTAAAATATATATAATAAAACAATAAAACTACTACTAAAATGGTAAAAGAACTAGAAGAATACCGAAGCCAGGGAACAATTAAGGACATCCTGCCGAATGAGAAGGAGCTGATGAAAAAATGATAGTGGACATACTGAATAATAAGAGCGTAGGAAAACTTTTGATTCTCTTATCTTATTCCCCTGGCGCAGGTTATAGCAGAGGGGAAATAATGAAATTGATGAAATGGAACAACCTTTCGCTTGACAGGACTTTAAAAAAGCTGGAATTCCATAAAGTAATCACAAAAGATGGACGGACAATAAAATTGAATTTTGCGTCTGAGGAAACAAAAAAGCTGATGGAATTGATTGAATATGACAAGAAAAAGCTGAATTTCCCTTCCTTTGAGATTTTTATAGTTCTCGTTGAATTTGTCAGGCTGGCAGAGGGGAACAAGATTGAAGAAATTTATCTATTCGGCAGCCATGCAAAGAAAACTGCCTCTGTCAATTCAGACATAGATATAGCTGTGTTTTCCAAAGAAAAGATAAATTTAATTGAAGCCAAAGACGCCATAAGCGAGGAATTCGGCAAAGAAATACAACTGCATTACTTCAAAATAGGAGAAAAAAGCAAGCTTGTTGATGAAGTTAAGAAACACGGCGTGAGGCTTATTTAAGATAGAATAATCATCTCAACATTAGGAAACCAAAAATATCAGGAATACTGCAATCAAGCAGCCAGAACTAAATCTTCAATATTTCCTTTTTTCTCCCTGAACGTATCATGGCCTGCAATTGTTCTCATGGCCCAGCGGATTTTTTCTGAATCATCACATCGTCTATTCAACCATAGATCAATAACTTCAGCATGCTTATCGATGAAATAACCAAGAGGCTTTTCTCCTACAAACCTTGTATCCTTGAATTCATTAACCAGATAATCCATTATGTCTGGCCTTACTGAAAAAATATGGAATAATGCTTGACCATATCTTGGCTTTTCTGCATCAACAGAGACATTCAGGAAAAAATAGGGGTTTACGCCAGGAACAGTTATCTGTTTGTGACCGCTGCCATTGATATTAAGATTTTTTCCATCAAGAGAAAGGCTATAATTTACATCTTCGAGTGTAAAATTCGTTTGAGCATCATGGCGTTTGAAAGGTATGCTGTCAATCCTTGCTTTTTGGTCAAGATTCAATTGGTCTTCATGCAGATCATTGACATTGTAAAACGCTTTTTCATTTCTTCTCAGCGCTTCTGCAGCAAGAGGTTTTGCATTTGAAAATATGCCGTTTGTTGAAATCTGATGCTTAACTTGGTCAAAGATCTGTTTGAATGCAGGATAGTCTTTAGGATTTTCATTGCTATAATCGCTGGGCACTCTAACCCATTGATGATTCAAATTAAGTTCCATGTATGTTCCGAAAGGACAGCATCTCAAATCAGCAACATTGCTCAGCGGAACACTAGTAAGCTTTATGAGCCCTTTATCCATGTTATTTCTAGTCCAAACATCCTTATCAGGGATGAAATTTGCATCACGATAGTACAACTGACTCACCTCCAGATATCGAACCAGAGATTAAATTAAAAAGTACAGAAATTCGTGAATTAAACATATAGAAAACAAAATCAAACTTTTGATTAAGCCCGTGTTTCAGTTCTTGTGAGTTACGTTGTCTTTGATTTGCTATGTGCATGCAAAGTCCGCCGTCCACCAATTACCCAAAAATAACCTATTATGCGATAGTATTTAGTCTTCGGCAGGTTTATATATAGGTTCATGTCATGGGCTTATGAGGTGATTTTTATGAAAATTGTTTGTATATTCTGTAAATCTTCGGATGATATTGTTAAAGCGGGTTTTCGCTATAACAAATCTGGCCAAAAGCAAAGATATAGATGTAACAAGTGCAAAAGTTTCTTTGTCCCAAATGATGGTTTTTGGAAAATGAAACACAAACCAGAAATTATTGCTGAAGCATGCAGCTGCAGAAAAAGAGGAATGCCTTACAATGAAGTGAGCAAACATTTCAAGGAATATGACAAAGCAGATATCTGTCCAGCAACAGCATATAACTGGGTAAAAAAATATGGCAAAGTTCTTAGGAAATTTAACATGAAACAAACTCCGGAATTAAGCGGCAAAATAAACATTGACGAGTTTGTCAGCAAGATAAAAAAAAGAAGTTCTACAGATGGGTAAGCAAAGACAGAAAAACAAAGTTCAGAATTAATGCTTTCTCGTCGAGAAAGCGAAGTTATGAGCAAGGAACAAAGAAAGTTTATGCTGACATAAAGGAGCGTTGCTATGACCAGTTTCTGGAAGCGAAAAAGAAAGGAAAGAAATTTAATTTCACATCCGACAAGCTTGAGCATAACAAAAAAGGATTTAACAAATATTTCTACAATGTCGCTACGCTGACATTTGGTGTCCCAATCAAATGCAAAAAATACGGCTTGAAACGGAATAATAACTGCATAGAAAGAGACCATCAGTACAGCAGAAAACTGGAAAAAAATTCCAGAGGACATAAAGACCTTGAGGGAATTTCTGCAGTCTTTGATTTAGGAGATGTTTATTACAACTATATTGACAAACAAAAATTGAGAAAAAAATCAAGGAAAGAAAAAAAGTGGATAAGTAAAGAGAAAAAATGGAGAACTCCTGCTGAAAGAGCTAAAATAAAATTAAATCTTGGAAAGAACTTTCAACTGTTAAACCTTATAAAAAAGTCATATGCCGAAGATTAAACAGAATCCGTATAAAGAACCAAAATAAAAGTATGTGCATAGAATCATAAGGTCAAAATTCTATTAAATAAATATCAGCGACGAGCGTTGTGAGGGGACGCTCCCTACGGGAACACAGCTCCTTCAACAGCTACG
>JAUYGA010000090.1 GCA_030690755.1 Nanobdellota archaeon | reverse complement strand
AATGGATTTGCCTCATGGTTTGGAAAATTTCCATCAGGTTCTGTGAAAAGTATTGTGGCGTCGCAGTTTATTTTTGAGAAAACCTGTTTTATTATAGGACCTGATGCGCCATTGCTGCAGTCTATCACTATCTTAACTTGTTTTCCAGTCCCTTTCTTGACTGATTCGGGTAAGAAATTAAGAACATGTTTCTCATAATCTGCATAGACATCTTTTTTTACGATTCCGCCCTTGCTTCTTATCTCTCCGAAATTGTTTTCCTCAACAGTTCTTTGTATGTCTTTTATCCCTGTGTCTCCGCTTATTGGGACAGCATTTGCTTTGCATAGTTTGAATCCATTGAACTGCTTTGGATTGTGGGATGCTGTAATCATTATGCCTGATTCATGACCATAATTTGCTATGCCAAAATAAAGCATAGGTGTTGTGACCATCCCTATGTTGATTACATTTGCGCCTTCATCAGTTATCCCTTTTGTCAGCGCTTCAAATAAAGAATCAGAAGAAATCCTTGCGTCTCTGCCTACAACAACTTCTTTCACTTTTACGAATTTTACGAATGCTCTGCCTACCTTGTATGCCAGCTCTTCGTTTAATTCTTCGGGGTATATTCCCCTTACATCATATGCTTTAAAGACTGCCATTCCATCCCCTGATTCTTATATAAACTAATCTAGATTTGAGAATATTAGTATTATTTTAACTTAATCTTTATTAAGGTTTTGGAAAACATGAGTCCCGTCTGTCAATTTAATTTTAATGCCTAACACGCCATATTGTTGCTCTTTTTCTTTGGGATAAATTTTGTGGACGCTGTTTACAAAATCTTTAATAGGATAATCTTTGGGATAACCATAATATTCCATTCCAAAATCCGCAATTAAATCTTTAAAATATTTGTATCTTAAAAGAGCGACAATTTCCACTTTTAATTTATCTTTTAAATCTGGCAACTTAGAAAATTCAATCATATCCTCAACATTCAATTTTTGGCGTTTCTCATCAAAAAGCCTGATTTCAATTAATTTTTTGCCTGATGAAATTCTTTCAAAAGGACTTTCTAAAAGTTTCATTGAGTGTTTCATAGATAAAGTAAAAGTTGTTAAGAATATAAAGTTTTGTGTCAGGAGTTCAAGATTAATAGAATATAATCCCATATCAAGCGCAGTTTTATTACACTTAATACTGGAAAACAGAATTATATCCATCATTATGCATTAATATGATATGTTTTGTTATAATGCAACATTTATCTGCAATTCATCCAATGTTTATGCAAAGAGGTATTGAAATGTATTTCGTAATTTTTTTATTGGTTTTAGTCACCTTTAATTGACATCATTTCGAAAATTATGTAATTCCTTATTGGTGGTTAAAAACGAAAGGTTTATAAATAAATAATCACTACCAAGTAACAATATATCAAATTATTATCTTAAGGGGTCCATAGTAACAGAGGATAAAATGAGCAATAATCCGGGCGATAATGCATCAGCACAAAATTTAATATCTGTTTTTGAACAGATTGGATCAACGAATCAATACGTAGCAAAAGCCACAAACGGCGCAGTTCCAAGAGATATTTCTGAACAAGTTCCTTATTTTAGAGAATTGACAAGAGTAATGGTATTTATTGCACAAGATAGAGTAAATCTAGGCAATACCCGCTTGGCTGATTACAGTTATTCAGACTTAGCAAATACAATGAAAATTCCATATTTTGGAATGGATGCTGAGCAAGCTTTTGAATTCAATAAAGCAAATTCAAGAAGACAATCAGAGGAATGAGAATGAACAATAACAATTCAATGGATAAACTGATGAATAACTTAATGAATGACCCTATAAGCATGGTTCTTTTGGACTATATGATTAGCGGCCATGTGATAAAACAATCAGATTCAAGAAAACATATTGTTCTTGAAGAAAGTGACGCCATAAGATATGCTCTCACAAATACTGCTTTTGACAAAGGAGATATCGTCCAGGATGAAAAAGGAAGACATCACCAGGCATATCCTACACTTGAATTTCTTAACACAATCTCAAAAATCTATAAAAAGAACGGAAACAGATTCAATAAAGGATGGAACATAGACGGAAAAAATCTGGATTCTTTTGTCGGCTACTGCGAAAACCTCCTTCAAAATTCAATAGAGGACTTTTTTTCAGGACACTCTGTTTCAAACAGCATCGCCAGCTCAAGAAGGTTGATGCATGCAAAAGTTCTTTACTCTGCTGTTTTATCTTATGTCTATGCAAAAGATCTTCAGAATGAGTCTCCTTTCAGAGAACAAATAGACGTTCTTTACAGAGACCTGACGTCGATAAATACCACTTTGATGATGACGAGAATGAATGGAACAGACAAAGCTCTTGAAAACCCTGTTGCTCTTTCGGCAAACCTAGGACAGATATACAGAGCAACACAAAGCTACTTACAGCAATGCGAAGCCGCCAAAAAGAACGGCAAAAACATTCAAAACAATAAGAATACAGAGACACATCATCATCAGACTGGATATGATACATCTTCCGAGACAGATAATAAAACAGAATATCAAACAAACGCAGGCAATAGCTCAGTAAACGGCGCTCAAAATGGTCTTAAAGAAATGGTGATGACAGAGCTTAAAGACTTCCTTGCGCAGCCTGAAAACAATTCTGATGCATCAGAATCACAACTATTGATGCAACTTGCAAAAACACCGCTGAAAAAAGGATCGTTTAATCAAACGGATTTTAATCAAACTGATTCTCCTGTTCTTAGCACAACCCTTTATCACTTGGATGCAGCAAGAGAAAACAGAGAAAATCAGGACAAAACAAGATCTGCTTAAGAATTCTTAACATATAGACCTTTGCATTGATTAGTCAAATAATAGTCCATAAAAAAATGAAGGGACAACTTCTTTTTTCCTTTGTATAGACCTCATCTTTGAGAGAATCAATGGCTTAAATTCTTTTATGTTCTTTGTTTGATGAGCTTTCAGTTTGAATCCTTTCAGATACGCCCACACATGCTCATCTGGATTGAGCTCAGGCGAATAACTTGGCAAAAAATAGATGGCAAGTTTAGTTTTTTTGGCTTCTACAAATTGAGAAACTATTTTTGCAATATGTGGCTTAGCTTTATCTTCAATAATGATTATTTTTCTATGAGGATGATTTTTTTGAATTTGTTTTAAAAATTCAATGTGCTGTTTCGCTTTTATTGTTTCTTTTTCCAACCGAAAAACCATTCTTCCTGCGGGACTAATCGCAGATGTAACGCAAATTGTTCCTCTGTTGCCAGTCACTTTCACGACTGGTGTATTCCCTTTTTTTGCCCATGTTGTTCCTAACACAGCAGTAAGTTTTACTGCACTTTCGTCTTGAAAATATATTATTGCTTGCCACCGTCGAGCATGGGCAAGTATATTCGGCCAGACTTTTTCAATCCACTCTTTCACTTCTTTTTCATCTTGTTCTTTTGCCTGTCGCTTCGGTTTTTGTGAGCTTAAACCAAATCTTTTAAGAAGTCTCCAGACATTAGAAAAATGAATGGTTTTTCCAAATTTTTCTCGAATGAGCTGCGTAATTTTTTTGCAATCCCAAAGGGGGGATTCAAAACCGTAATTGTCAGCTGTTTTTTTGATTAACTGAACAAGTTTTTTCATTTCTTTCTTCGAAAGTTTGGGTTCTGCACCTTTTGCTTTTCTTTTTTTTAGACCTTTCAATCCCTGTTTTTCGTATTTTTTTATCCAGTTATACACTGCAAATATTGTTACACCAAGTGTTTCGGATATGTCTTTAACTTTCATATTTTTCTTCCAAAGTTTTATCCCTTGCATACGCAAGTGTTCCTGAACATCTCGATTTATTGACCTACCATCTTTTTTAGTTTTCATAACAAAAACAGAACAGAACAAGTATAAAAAT
>JAUYGA010000153.1 GCA_030690755.1 Nanobdellota archaeon | reverse complement strand
TATGGCGCTAGATAGCTGCGGAGGCTGGTTGACGACAACTTTCATCAAAACAGTATCATTAAATTCAGAATCATTAACCATCAAAGTTATGTTTGAGTATCCATGAGCAAGATTTGTGCAATTAAGGAATCTATTCGAGTTTACTGCGCAGTTCACGACTCCTGGATTTGTCTGGCTGAGCAGGGTGTATGTCAAGTTTATTGGCGCCTGCTCCCAGTCAGAAGCATAATTCCAAAGATTCTCGCTGATGTTTGTTCCGCCAGTGAGGAAATAATCCGTCGAGATATTCAATCTTGGCTGGGTGTTCATCTGACCGCATGAAACAAGTCTTCCCTCAGGCCAAGGAGCAGACAATATTGGACAGAAAGGAACTGTCTGAAGCTTTGTGGGCCAGCTGCATTGCCCTGAGTTATGAGGTGTTGTTGTATAAAAGCCGCCGCCGCCAGTCATTACAAAAGGAGGACAGTCAGCATTAGGATATCCGCTCTTGTTGTATTCATCAGCGTCATAAAGCCAGGTGTGATTTATCTGGTCTATGTATATTGCTTTAGTTGTCGCATTAAGAGGGTCAAATGGCCCCCAATAACTCTTGGTTGCGCCAGCAGGATATGTTGTGTTTTTGTTTTCAATACCGTCATATTGGACAAAAGTCGAAAAGTTAAAATGAACTGTGATGTTCGATCCATTAGCAGGAGCAGTTGTGAAATTCAATTTTGGCTCCCATTGATCAGATTCGTCAAGAATATAATCTGCGCCTTGGGTTTTTAATACTCCGCTTACCCATACTTCTAAGGTGTCATTCAAAACTTTAGGATAATAAAGCCAGAATTGCGTCTTGGTGCCGTTTCCTTTGAAGCAAGATTGGTTTTTCCAGCCGCCTTTTGGGCAAATAAACCATTGTTCATATTGATAAGTGCTATTACTGTACCAGGTGTTGTATTCGATTGTGTTTAATATATTAGGATTAGTATATTCTATTGCTGATTGTTTGTTGTTGATGAGCGTATTATATCTTACTGCATTCCATCTTGCGACAGTCCCATAATGCATTGTTCCGCCGCTTCCTGCTCGGGACATTGTCTGTATAGAATCAGACCATAAAGGATTTCTTTCAGAATGAAGCCAGTTGCTGTCTATTATTGTATTGTACTCATGGATGTTGTTATAACACTGAAAACAATGAAGACTTGTTTGAGCAGATCTTATCACTGTATTGTTTCTGACGATTGTCCTATTTGTTGTGTCCAGGAATATTGCGATTTCTCCAACATCAATAAACATATTATTTTCTATTACATGATCATTGCTGATTATTGGCGTTTCTATGCCATCCATTGCGCTTTTATTTACTATGTTTCCGATGAACTTGAATCCATTGCCATAACCATAAGCGCTGTAATAGAAATTTTCAAAATAACAATTCTTTATAGTGACATTTAATTTTTCAACCCATCCTGCGTCCATGACCAAAACAGAAGGCCAGTAAGGATAAGAGTCTGGGTAGGGGTAAGAACTGTTTTCTATGAATTTAGCGCCATTGCAGTCAACGATAACATTACTTGCTTGGACCCAAAGAGCAGCTGTTCCTGTATCGTTGTTTGTATCAACAGGATAAACTCCCGGGCATAAATAATAACTTCCAGGTTGAGTTATGTTAAGTCCGCCTGTCGGATCTACGCAGGCTGCGCTTGCAAGATAAGCAGATAATGAGAATGATAAAATGATCAAGAGGAGTAACATTATTTTTTTTGGTGTTTTTGGAAATTTAGGTTTTCTGTAAATCAATAATGCGCCAATCAATGCAACAGCAATGGCAATAAGCGAAATAGTTGCAATAGTTGTTATCTTTTTTCCATCTGATTTAATAAATTTATTTGCAACAGCGTTGATATTTTGCTCTCCTTGTTTTTCTCCAGATGTTACTAGAATATTTGAACCTGCGTTGTTCTTATCTGAATTCTGTTCTGAAACAGGAAGCTCATTTGTGTTTGATGCAAAGTTAGTTTCTTTTGATGGCGGGTTTGTGTCTGGTTCTGTCAGTTGATCAACTGCGACAATCTCTCCATCTTTTACAGTCACAGGAGAATAGTCTGTCTCTTTGATTATGTAGCTTTCAGAAGCGGCTTTTTTCCTGACATAATTTTCAGCAACAACCTCATCTACATTGTAGTATGGTTCTGTTGTTTGTGTTGCTGTTATTTGTTCTCCAGAATAATCAAGTTTTGTAAGTTCAATTGTTCCGATGAAATTTCTTGGTTCAAAAATAAGTTTTTGTGGGCATTCAACATTGTTTATTTTGAATAAGATTATGTCGCCGCTGACAACGCCTTCTTTTTCAGTTGTTGACGCATCATCTAGTTTGAAACCGATTGTGAAACGACCTTCTGCAATTTCGGGGATGACATAACTTCCGATAGGAGTATTTACTCCTTCTATATATGCTTCAATCACATCGCCTGCGACAAGTTTATGTCCTGCTGCAGGATAAGTGTCAAAACCTTGTATTGCTGAAACATTTGAAGACATCAAGACAAACATTGAAAAAAAGAATAAGAAAAACAGAAACGATGATATGCTTTTGGATGTTTTATTTTTTATTGTTTTTATTATATTTTTAGATGCGCTGATTTTAATTTCTGCATACTTAGACGTATCAATGAAGTTTATTCTATTCTCTTCTTTACACATACCTTCCAAATCCAATCCCCCCGATAAACTATAACTGAACTATAATTATAGACTTAACTTATTTATCTATTAATCTATCAGATTTTCAATGTAATCGCGTCTGTATGGTTAAAAATAGTTTATATTTTAACTAATTTTAAAATAGTTTATATCTCTAAAATAAAATTATCCAACCTTTTTATTATAGTCTATGTAAAGGAC
>JAUYGA010000129.1 GCA_030690755.1 Nanobdellota archaeon | reverse complement strand
ACGCATGTTTGGCCCAAAAAATCCTCTGCATCCCAACCATATTCTGTCGCAACCTGAGGCAATAATAAACCAGAATAACCGTGAAAAGAAACTATCAGACCATCCTGCCCAACCTTGACTTTTTTCTTATAATCTTCTAATTTGACAACAGAAATCTTTTTTGGATTTGTCATGACAGAAAGCTCGAGTTTTATCTTGCCATATTCCTTCTTAGAAAGCGGAGGAAATCTTGGATCATTAAAAGCTGCTGCATCAGATGAACGCATGACTGCCTCATAAAGAGGAAAAACAGGCAAGGGGTAACCAATACAACCGCGAAGTTCGCCATTTATCTTGATGGTCACAAAAACACCCTGGTTCTTATTGAGATGAGAAACCTTTCCGAGATGCATCTCGTCAAAATCAAGCCCATCCAACCTAGATTCTATGACTTTTCTGGCCAGCTTAATTAACTCTTCACCTTCTTTTTTAGTAACCATAAGCGAAATAGAAGAAGAGATAGAATATAAACTTTTTGAAAAATTTTAGATTTTTATTTTTAATTGATAAATAAAGCGGCACGTCAATCATCGGTCAAACTGATGTTCATCCTTGTTGCTTCATCATAAATATAATTGAACTCTGAAATAAACCTTTTGGCTACTGCAGCATTATTTATCACAAGTATATTTTCATTATTCCTTTTTGTTCCACTATCTGTCGGATTGTAAGACCCAGTAATCACTGTTTTTCCATCTATGATAAACACCTTGTCATGAAGATTATACTTATTACCATCGATAAGAACATTGACGCCATTCCGCTTAAGCTTCCTATACTCAGACCAGTCATCAATCTGCTTTCTTTCCATGACCCCTGAAACATTAAGGCCGGCATTATGCTTCTGGACAATAAGATCACCGATGGAATTGTCTGTGAAAGAAAAAGTCATGAAATGAATGCTTTCCTGCGCATATTTAAGCTCTGCAAGAACATGCTCCCTGCAACTGTCTCTTGGGCAAAAATAGTTCCTGTAAGTGTTCCCATTGATGACGACTTCTGTTGTCTGAGTTCTCTCTTTGCTATAAGCTGACTCAAACAGATAATCCAATTCCTTGTCATAATTGGCTGCCAAGGTCTTTGATTCTATTATGAACATATTATTGTTATTTTTGTTGAAATCATTGTTTGTCGGATTTGTGCTGCCTGTTATAATAAACTGGTCATCCAAAACACAAAATTTGTGATGCATAAGATTTGAATTCTTGTCAGAAGAAAAAACAAGCTTTGCCTCTTTTGCGTCTTTCATGTTATCTTTCTCAAGAAGCAATGTCAATTGACCCTTGTCCTGCATTGCCTTAAATGCTGCAATAAGACCTTTTGAATCAAGATCATAAAGAGCGCATCTTGCCTTGGTTGCTTTCTGAATCTTGCTTATGAATACCTGCTCGCAATTTTCTTTAGGACAAAAATACAATTCAAGTTCTTGGTTTATTGAACCACCAGTATTCTCTGTTGGAACCTGTAAACTTTCGCTGGGAATCCTATTAGGGACCTGACTGGCGTTTTGTTTATTTTCAGGAACAATTGCAGACACAGATGCTGAAGAATTTTTCTCAGAAGTTCCTGCAGTCTTACCAATCATAACACCAGTAACTGCATTGGCACCAGCATCAGCAATATCTGCATCATTGCTATGTGTTGTCTCAACAGGCGGCCGGTATGCTTTCTTTTCCAGATACATAGCATAAAAGAAAATAACCACAACAATAACCAAAACAATAACCGCTAGAATTATAACATATTTACTGATTTTGCCAGACCTATTATTCTTAAACAGAACATTATTCCTAAACAAAAATATCACCTTGTTTTTTTATCAAACTCTGCTTGTCTATCTCATTTATTAAGCATTGATTAAATATCAATAAGCATTAATTGGAAGGCTGTTCATAAACTTTAGCATAATTCTGCTCACTAGCTTGCTTATGAACTTTACTTAAAATTTGTTTCGGCCCGCTATACAAAAGGTAAGCTGCGCCATAAAAAGGCAAAGATATTGCAAAAGCTGGAACTGAAAAAGCATATTTGATTGTTTCAAACAAAAACTCGCCTTTGTGTTTTGTCATATATGCTTCATCAACCCTTTGGTTCAACCCTGAAATCCTGTTATCTGGATCGCCTAAATAAGACGGGGTTTCAAAATCATGATTTCTATACATATCTACACCAAGGTTCATTCCAAGCGCTATTGCATCTGCATATTTAACAACTAATTCTGCCAGGCCCATCAATGCTCCGTCTAAACACCTGCTTAAACTAATTGTTTAAAAGGTCTCAAAAGGCAAAAAACGAGGTTTTAAGCCCTTAGCGATCAAATCCTCTACATAGAAAAGAACTAGGCTGCCTTTTTAAATATTTTGGTTATTACCACTGCACAATGCTAAAAAAAACGAAAGATTTATATATAAGATATATCTACTACATAGTAGAATCGGTTAGGGTGGGTAGGCAATAGGCCTTTATTGCACTTGATAAAATTATCGAAAACGAAAGCAATTTCAAATTTCGACAATAAAACAAACATTGACTCAAAATCACAATAACAGTCTATCACCTCTTTTTCCCGCGCAGATGCTTGCTTCGGTAAGTGTTTGTGCGGGTTTATATTCACAACATTCAAAGTCATGACAAAATTCGTCAGGGCAATCAAACATACAAAATTAATCAGACACATAACGTGACAACAGAAGATTAAGAATGATGCCTTGAATGAATTCATAATCACCTCTTTTTCCCGAGGGGGGCTGCAGCAATGCGGCTTCCCACGGGTTTATAATCATGGCAACTAAAACACATAAACAAGAAGAACTGGATGAATTAAACGTTGTGTATACTATAGACACTGTTAATCCAGATTTTATGTTCCAACATTCTTTTGTCGTTGCCACAGCTAATGGAATGAGCGATCTTGAAAAGAAAGCTAGAGATGCGTTTATAAACGTAGATTTTTTGCCACGGGCAGTATTTATTCCTAAAAAAAATGAACTCAAAGTAGGAGAAGCAACTGTTCATTACGCATTGGTGCGCGGAATTTATCTAAGATAAGCTTGTGCTTTATTTCTTACTTTTCAGAATTCTTTTGCCATTGCTTTTAATGTGCTTTCTGCGTATTGCAAAATAAACATCAGGAAACTTGTCATGAAAACCAACAAATTTATACAATAAAAATCAAAGATTTTTAAGTATAAATGTCCAAAAATGTGAAACATTTTCGATACATTTATATATCAGTTGATACCATATCACCTGATATGAGGTAAAAATGCCTGAAATACTTATGGTGAGGAAAAGAGAATATACCGAACAGAGAAGTCCTACTCTTAACACTGTTTTGATGGTAGAGGAAACATTGAGAAAAGCAGACGAAGTAATGACTATTGGCAAACTCAAACGAATTCTTCCAAAACAAGTTATGCATCAAACATTGATGGCAGTTATTGATTATCTTGAGTATAGCGGCAAAATTACTGTTCATGAAGACAAAGTTTTATGGACATTCAAACCGCAAAGCAAATTAAAAAAGACGCAAGGGTTAATTGTCAGATGAGAACATACAAAGGCAAGATAAAGAAGAAAATCACCATTAAATTAATCGATGATGCAGAAAAAGCTTTTGATGACTTAAATAAGATAGTCGGTGAACAACGCAGTAACAGAATCACAAGCTCAAAAGAAATAACACTTCTTAATGCAATCAACAGAATCTTCGATGTTGTTGCAAATAATCCTTTTTACGGAGAAAATGCGAAGAAGGACTTAATTCCAAAAGAATATAGGCAAAAATATGATGCGGACAATCTCTTCATTGTAGATTTACCAGATTATTGGCGCATGATATATACACTTGAAAGCGATGAGATTGAAATAGTTGCTTTTGTTCTTGATATAATTGACCATAACGGATATGATAAAAAGTTTGGATTTAGAAAAAGATAGTACAACTATTATCCCTACTCTTATTTTTTTGATTTTCTTGATTTTTTATCAGGCCTGAAATAAAGCACAATACCTAAAATAAGCAAAGCAATCAAAAATCCTGCAATTAAATAAAGCAACCGCTCATCAACATTCTGTCTAATCTTTTCGATCTTAAAATTGTCTGAAAATGAAGGCTCTTCCTTAAAATAAAGATCCAAATTGCTAAGTTCTAAAGCATATTCTGCATAAAGAAGAGAAGCGTAAGGCTCATCATCAATCAGATTCTTCGAATATTCCAAGTAACTGTAACCAAGAATAGGGAATGCTTTCTTTTGCTGTTTTGAGATAAGTTTTTCTGCAATCAGCTGTTTTCTCAAGATGACCTCCTTAAGCTGAGCCTCCTCAACACCAATCAAACTTAATATTATGTCAAGCTCTGCTTTCTCTTTGCTCGCCTTAAACAGACACATCTTATAATTGGACTTGTTATATTCTGAATAAGCGCCTTCCTTTTCAGGAAGAATCAAAGATTCCTGCGGCAGCATCAAAGCAAGATATTGCCTTCGCTCTTCTGCTTCAGACATCTTATCCAAACATGAAACCTTAAGGGCATCATTATCTAAATCAATATGTGTGCCAGGATTATTGAAAAAGTAAGACCAGGAATAAGCGCTATACAGCCTCTCTGTTCCATAAGTCAATTTCCTCAGACTTTCAGTATTATCTGGATGCTTTATCGCATCCTTAAAGTTTTCCTTAGATTCGTCAATGCGCTCTTTGACAATCATATATGCCTGTAAATCAGTAATACTATTCAAATTCCTTTCACCAATTTTTTTCTCAAAAGTTTCAGCCTCTTCCAAAGCAGCCTGAGCTCTCTTAATTATATCCTCCTTACTATAACTCAATTCAGAAGTCACAAGAAACCTGTAATTTATATTTGAACCAAAACAAAAACTTGCTGAAGAATAATAATCCTTTTTTCCATAAGCATCAGCGCTCTTTACAAGCAGAGATTCTGTAGAATTCAAGAGAGAAAAATAAGATTCATTTTTGTAAATTGGATTAGAAACATCAACCAAGTCTCTCAACGATTTTGACCGATTGCATAAAAGCATTGAAAGAGATGCCATCGTATTCTGATACGCAGGATCGATCTCCAGCATGCCAAAATCAGGTCTGGCAGGTTTACCTGTGAATTCAAAAACAGCATCATCAATCTCGGAAATCTCAATGACCTCTACACCAAGTTCTTTTCCATAAGCAGAAAGATTAACAACGCTCTCAGAGGGGTTTAAACCAACAGATAGGTTACCAGACCCAACAGACAGATTATCAGATAAGCCAACCTCAGAATAAACCAACTGACCTTTTGGGATTAAAACCTTCTTTACCCCTGCATTTTTAGCTGCAGCAATCTTCTCTTTCAGACCGCTGACAGGACCGATAAAACCACCAGAATTAATTGTTCCGGTAAGCGCAACCTTTTCATCAAAATCCAATCCTTGCAATTTAAAAATAGTCAAAAGCGCAATCGAAGAACCTGCGCTCGGCCCGCCAACAATCACAGAATCTGATTTTATCGAATAAAAAAAGTCATAATTGTTGCAGTCGAAATCTATGTAATTGCAGGCGATGCTCTTTGCAAACCTTGTCGATATCTGCGTATCTAATTTTGACAATGAATATGTTTCAAGAAAAACCCTTCCGCTGCCAGGCCTTATCTCTAAATCCAAAGCTGCTGAACTTCCTATTAATTTATCTCCGTCCTGAGAAACAGCAAGAAGAACCATCTGCTTTGCTGAAACAGCAATTGATGCAATAGACATAAAAGATAGCGCTAAGACGAAAAAAACAAGATACTGTACAATGCGCCTGTTTTTTTTATTTTTTTTAAATACCATTAATTTTCCCCAATAAATTCCCCAATAAAAGAAGTGTTGATGCTGGATTTATAAGATTTACTTATTAGTTCAAATTAGTGTATAGTACCGAATTAAGTTTACACTTTTTTCAGGCCATGCAAATACATTCTAGTATACCATAATATGATAATAAGCATGCTTGCAAGCGATTTTGCTGAAATGTAAACTTAAATCGTGGCATTAATGTTTTTTTCAGT
>JAUYGA010000097.1 GCA_030690755.1 Nanobdellota archaeon | reverse complement strand
TTAAAGAGATTTATGAAATGCATAAAGGAAAAGATCATGCACATCTTTTCACGAGGATTCCTAAAAACTATACAATAAAGGAAGCGAAGAAGTTTGTCAGAGGAAATATAAAAAATTTTGGTAACAAAGAATACGGCTTCATAATAACAGACAAAAAAACAAAAAGAATTCTTGGCTCATGTATAATTTGGATCTTTGAGAAAGACAACAAAGGAAACTTAGGATATTATATAAGAAATGATGCCAGAAATAAAGGCTATGTAACAGAAGCAGCTAGAGCCCTTCTTGATTTTGGCTTTGGCAAACTGAAACTCAACAGGATAAACATCAACCATGTCAAAGGCAATAAAGCATCACAGAGAGTTATCAAAAAACTCGGCGCAAAGTATGAAGGTTTGGAAAGAGAAGCCATATTGAGTGGAAGTGGAAAATATCAAGATCATCTTACATATGCGATATTGGCAAAAGAATGGAAACCTAAAAATTTGAGGAGTAGCAGATGAAGGCTTTACCTAACAAAGAAAAAAAGTATAGTTCGCTGATAACAGATATAGGCATTCTGTTGGAGCATGGAAGACGGCAAGCATACCATGCTGTTAATTCCATCCTTGTTAAAACATACTGGGAAATCGGTAGAAGAATAGTTGATTATGAACAAAAAGGGAAAAAACGAGCAGAATACGGCTCGTCGCTTTTAGACACTCTTTCTTCAGACTTAACAAAACAGTTCGGAAAGGGTTTTTCAAGAGACAACCTCGAGAAAATGAGGAGATTCTATCAACTTTTCAAAAATTCCGAGACAGTGTCGCGGAAATTATCATGGAGCCATTACTGCCTTTTATTTAGAGTGGAAAATGAACTGGCGCGCAAATTCTATCTTACAGAAACTGAAAATGAGTCATGGAGTGTTCGTGAACTTGAACGACAAATCAATTCCATGCTATTCGAGAGACTTGGGTTGAGCAATGATAAAAATAAACTTATTAGAATCTCCAGAAAAGGCCAGTTGATAGAAAAGCCAAAAGATCTTGTTAAAGACCCATACATCTTAGAATTCCTGGATTTAGAGGAAAAATCAATTTATACGGAAATTGATTTGGAAAACTCAATTATCGACAACATGCAAAAATTTCTTTTGGAACTTGGAAAGGGATTCATGTTTGTTGATAGACAAAAAAGAATAACTTTAGAAGATGACCATTTCTACATAGACTTGGTATTCTATAATAGAATTTTAAGATGCTTTGTGCTTATCGAATTAAAAATTGGAAAACTCACTCATAGGGATTTAGGGCAGCTTCAGATGTATGTGAATTATTACGACAGAAACATAAAATCCGAGAATGAAAACAACACTGTAGGAATACTCCTATGCGCGGATAAAAAAGAAGCGATAGTAAAATACACTTTGCCAAAAGACAATCGCCAGATATTTGCATCAGAATATAAACTTTATCTTCCTGATAAGAAAGAACTAGAAATCAAATTAAAGAGATTATTGGAAAGCAAGAAAAAGCAATAAAACTAAAATGTCAAACCCTGAATTCAAAACAAACGTCGTCATTGGCCTTGAGATTCATGTAGAGTTAGATACAAAGACAAAGATTTTCTGTTCCTGTCCTACAAAAGGAAGCGAGGAACCAAATACAAGAACTTGTCCAATCTGCCTTGGAATGCCTGGTTCAAAGCCAGTTCTCAATAAGCTAGTTCTTGATTACGCTGCTAAGTTGTGCATGGCACTAAACTGCGAAATTCTGCCAGAAGTTTTCTTTTCAAGAAAGACTTATTTTTATCCAGACATGTCAAAGAATTATCAGATTACGCAATACGAAGTTCCAATAGGCGTAAATGGCATTCTTAAACTTAAGTCTGGAAAAGAAATAAAAATCAGGCGCATTCATATGGAAGAGGATCCTGCTGCATTAATCCATCCTTCAGGAATCTCTCAATCAACACATGTTTTAGTTGATTACAACCGCTCAGGAAATCCTCTTGTTGAAGTTGTCACAGATCCAGACATGGAAAGCCCTGAAGAAGCTCGAGAGTTCATGAATGAGCTTATTACAATTCTTGGTTATCTTAAGATTTTTGACCTGAAAAAAGGAATTATAAAGGCAGATGCAAACATCTCAATAAAGGAATCAGGTTATACACGAGCAGAAGTTAAGAATATCACCGGCTTTAAAGATATTGAACGCGCTTTAAAGCATGAAGTTGAAAGACAGAAATCAGAAGTAAAAATCGGAAATAAACTAAAGCAAGAAACCAGAGCATGGGATTCTGAACTCGGAACAACTTCTTTACTGAGAACAAAAGAGACAGAAGATGATTACGGTTATATTTTCGATCCTGACCTTGTTAAGATAGAACTTGATAGTAATTTCATGAGCAGGATAAAAAAAGAAATGCCAGAACTTGCTGTCCAAAAGCGCGAGAAATACATAACTGAATACAAATTAAAGCCAGATGACGCAGAAGTCATAAGCGCTGAACTGATACTTGCAGAATTGTTTGAACGAGTTGCAGAAGAAATTGATCCTATCCTTGCTGCAAAATGGCTAAGACGTGAAGTCATAAGAGTTGCAAATTACAACAAAAAAGAATTGCATGAGCTGATAATAGATGAACGAAACTTAATTGACCTTCTTAAATTTGTCGAGACCAAAAAAATAACAGAAACAATTGCGCAAAAACTTCTGGAGGAGCTGCTTGTCAAACCCTTCAATGTCAAAGAACGTATTGAAAAGGAAAAACTCGGCGCAGTCTCAGATACAGGAATTCTCGAAAAATTCTGCAAGGAAGCAATAGCCGAAAATCCTAAGGCGGTTGATGATTTCAAGAAAGGAAGCGAGAAATCCCTTAATTTCATCGTAGGCCAAGTCATGAGAAAGACAGGTGGTAAGGCAACGCCTAAAGAAGTTAATGAAATCATTAAAAAGCTGCTTTCTTAATTAATCATTGATTAAAAAATCACTTACCATCTCGTTCAGAATAGGCTCTTCTTATTTCTTCTTCAATCCCGCTGACTAAAGACGGATCGACTTTCTCAGTATTAAAACCAACACGATAAATGTCGCCAGGAAGTTTTGCCACCATAATATCAGGAGCTCCCAAGGAAAATAAATCCGGATCCTTTGCAATTGTATCCCTATGAAATAGAATTACTTCTCGACTCGCCTGCATACCAAGAGCAGTTCTTTGCTTAAAGGCTACTCCTTTACCAAA
>JAUYGA010000087.1 GCA_030690755.1 Nanobdellota archaeon | reverse complement strand
TCGAGGGCCAGTATACTGCACTGCTCCGACAAGAGACGTAATGTCCCTTTTGACACTTGATTATGTAAAAATAATGCGCGCAGAAAATAAAGAGCCAATCTATACTTCAGATGATATTAGAGAAATGGTCAAACATACGATTGTTCTAGAATATGAAGAGGTAACAGATGTTACGCCTGATGTAAGGATGACACTTTACAATGCAGGTCACATACTTGGTAGTTCTCTAGTCCATCTGCATATTGGAAATGGGTTGCATAACTTAGTTTATTCAGGAGACTTGAAATATGGAAGAAGTTCACTCCTTGAACCTGCAGCAACAGAATTTCCAAGACTTGAAACACTAATGATAGAATCAACATACGGCGGAAAAGATAATAATATGCCTCTGCTTAAAGAATCAGACGATGCTATGAAAGAAATAATAAGAAACACAATCAAAAATGGCGGAAAAGTCTTGATGCCTGTACTTGGATCAGGAAGAGCTCAAGATATTCTCATATTGATTGAAGAGGCAGTAAGACGAGGAGAGATTGATCCTGTTCCGGTTTATATTGACGGCCTTGTTTGGGATATCACTGCAATTCATACCGCTTATCCTGAATACCTGAACAGCTCGATAAGAAAACAGATATTCCACAAAGATCAAAATCCATTCCTAAACGAGATATTCAAACGAATAGGTTCAGCAAAAGAAAGAAAACAAGTGATAGAAGAAGAAGGAGCATGCATAATAATGGCAACATCAGGAATGCTTGTCGGCGGACCATCTGTAGAATACCTAAAAGCATTTGCAGACAATCCTAAAAATTCTTTAGTGTTTACTTGCTACCAAGGAGAAGGTTCGCTTGGAAAAAGAATACAGAGAGGAGAAAGAGAATTTTCATTCAGCATAGGACAAAAACAAGAAATTGTTCAGCTCAAGATGGATGTTCAAAAAATAGAGATAACAGACCATTCTGACAGAAGGCAGCTGATGAACTTTGTGGCAAAATGCATGCCAAGACCAAAAAAAGTAATTGTCAATCATGGAGAAAACATGCGCTGCCTTGACTTGGCAAGCTCTGTTCACAAGCAATTCCGTGTAGAGACTGCAGCTCCAAGAAATCTGGAAACCTTAAGGATAAAATAAATAAAGGTGGATGATATGCTTCAAAACATTTCATACTATATGATTTTTGGCTTTCCTCTGCTGGCTTATGTCGGAGGACTTGCGTTTATTTCTCTGCTTACAACAGCTGCAATTTCCATAATGAATAAGAAAGGAATAAAAACAATTCCATTCAAATACCATCCGATAATGGCTGGCGTGACAATGTTTTTTGCGATAATACACGTTCTTATGGTAATATTGGCAAAGATATGAAAACGTTCTCATAGTATTTTATCGGAGTTTATTGCAGTCATTACAAATACCTTCATTTTTTTGCTCGATTTTGTTTGTAGAGGTGAGAAAACACGTATATTCTCTAGCATATAAATAAATATAAAGTTTTCAATATTAATGATTAATTGAGGGGGATTATGGGTAATGATTAAACACCTGTTGACTTAGTAACACAATATTTAATTAGTCAAAGAGCTATTTGTGATGATACACAATTGACATTAGGTAGAATGAAATCTCGATCCGGTGAATCAATTATTAGTCCATTAATCGAGATTATAACTGCAACTCCTCCTGATTATCTTGTGCGTCCAAATGCCGATTTTATTGTTCATCAAGGTTACTCGGAAATACTTGGACCTGAACTTTGGACCAATCAAGATTGGTATGAAGTTACTCTTAACGAAGAAAAAAATGGGGTTGTTTCAGTAAACTGTCAGTTGGGTTTTGGTATGTACACGATGATAATAGCAACAACAGCTGATATATCCTCAAAACTTGTGTATGAAACAAATCCTGATTTCTATGCAATGATTAAAGAAAAAGCAGGCACTACACGCCATCCATTTCCTAAACGTGAAATGTAATTATTTTTGCTATTTTCTACTTGTTCTCGAAAGGCACGCAATTCTGCAGATTCGAGGTATTCTAAACAACTCATCCTTTCTAAATTTACGCTAAATAACACACTTACCCTTTAATTTAATTTTTATAAATTTAAAGGGTAAGAACAAATTTATAAGAAAATGTTCCAATAATTTTCATAAAACTCAAGAGCGCAGAACTCTATTATTGCAGAATAATGACTCTTTGTCGCTTTTGTTAATTCACAGCCATCCGCTTTTGCTAATTGCTTCAAAAACTCAGATCTGTTCTTTTTTCTTATTATTGCAGGAGGATAGTCTTTTTTCAACAATATATAATTCATAAGCATCCTGCCCGTTCTTCCATTTCCATCCATGAACGGATGAATCTTTTCAAATTTGTGATGAAAAATCACCGCTAATGCAAAGGGATGAATGCTTTTCTCAGTCTCATAGTACCATTTTAATAATAGATCCATGTCGGTTTTTACGTAGCGCGCGGGTGTTGATTTGAAGGTTGCTTTTATTACTCTGACATCTTCAGTTCTATAGCCCTTCCTAGAATCGATATTTGCCAGCAGTTCATCATGAATTTTACATATTAGTTCATGGCTTAGTTTATCATTAATATCTATTAAGTTTAAGAAGACCTTTTCAGTATTTTGAATATCATATATCTCTCTCAGAGTTTTATTCTTAGGGGTGAGATTTTCATGCAATAGATTTTGCGCTTGTTTTAAGGTGATGGTGTTTCCTTCAATGGCTGTCGTGTTGAATGCAAACTCGACAATAAAAGTTTTGAAAGTTTCCTCTTTTGTTAATTTATGCAGGTTACTGAATTTGGTTTGCCAATGTATTTTGCATGCTTCAACATTTTCTAGATTTTCATTTGCCAGAAAACTATCATTCTTTAGTTTAGACGCTCTTGCTTTCTCTAGAAAAATATTGACTTCGATGAATTTATTGATTGTCTTGTAGGTTTTTCTTATTTCCGCTGAATACTTTGATGGTAATTCATCTAATTTATTCCTCACAGAATCAATATCGCTGCCCAAGTAGGCAATATCTTTTGTGATTGTTTTATTGTTCTTTCTAACCGAAGCTCGAAGGTAATAATACTCTTTTCCACCTATTGTTTTCTTATAAATGTAAGCCATTCTGCTAGGTGTTATGTTTAAGTATATAAATCTTACCCTTTAATTTACTGTTTATAAATTTAAAGGGTAAGAATAAAAAACTAATTAAAAAAATGAGTTTTATACTGTTGTCTCAGAAATAAATTCAGTTCTGTTTGAAATCGCTCAAATCAATTGTCTTGTCGCAGATCTTTGAGATGGCAGGCAGAAAATCAGAATCATGCCCCTTGTCAAGAGCAACCATAACTCCTCTAATTTCATGCGTTCTTACCTTTTTCTGCAAGTAACTAAGAAAGTTAACAACTCTATCCTTATCATTATAAATCGCAAGAGTGTTAAGAGAATCTATGACCACAAATTCGCCATGTTTCATCCTGAACAGTTCATCTAGCGCAATGCTCATGTCAGTCAGATGTTGAGGACTGTCGATATAAACGCAATTAGGGACTTCTTTATCCTTACCTAAATCTTTACTGACACAATCAATGAAGAAAATCTTGTCAGGATTAATGCCGTTGCTTTTCAAATGTTTTGTAACTTCATGATACGGCTTGTTGACTGCAACGTAATTTCCCCGGGCATCATTCCTATTAACCAGATAATTCATAATTGCAGTATTGGCTAGTTCAGAATTTTGCGAATTCACAACAGCAAGAACAAGAGAGTTCTCTGCCAGGCCATGAAATTCCTCCTCTATTTTTTTGTGCATAAGGATATTGCTGTTGAGCAAATATTTAAAGCTTTCTAACTCTGGGTTGCACCCTAGAGGAACCCGCGTGCAGCATAAAGCTGCACAACGCTCACTTAAAGAAAACATTAAAGGTGAGCGAAGAGTTAAGTGATTAAGGTTGTATCCTAAAGATACTCAGAGACAATGTCTCTGGCATCGCGTTCGTTGCACTCAGCGATACCCGTACTAGTGTGAGATCTTGCATGGTGTAGCGAGTCTCACTCTGTTCGACAAGCCACGCAAGTCCCACTCCCTTACACTAGCCTCTTAGTTTCTTTAAATAATTTATATTTTAGTTTATTATATTATATTATATCATATTAACATTGTCCAGGTTCATTGGATTTGTCACCCCCCCCTTTAAACCTTCAGGTCTTAAAGGGGTAAATGAAACTGACAAATCCGATTTTGGCAAAACAAATACG
>JAUYGA010000085.1 GCA_030690755.1 Nanobdellota archaeon | reverse complement strand
AATAATCACCATAAATAATTTTTCTGCACTTCTTGCTTTTGCAATGACATTTCATTGTCCAAGCATCAATTGCACTAGTCGCATAATCAACAGTGATTTCTTCTCCTTTCTTTATAGCTTTTAATGCTATGATGCACTTTTCTTTTATATTCTTATATTTTACATATGAATTGGGATTACAGGAGTGATTTATTTTGGAAATATGAGAGTAATCCACCACATATTGATTTCTACCAATAAAATCAAGATGATTCTGATCTTTTTTTGATAATTTTTGAATATCTTTCCTGTGAACAATCTTTGCTTTTTTTATTTTTCTGTAACTGCAACATAATATATTATCGTCTTTTTTGAAATTTCTTGATGCAAAAGTGCCTTCTCCATTTTTTCCTGCTTTTTTAATAATGACATTTTTCATAAAAACCAAGCACTCTTCACTCCAATTCAATCATTCCACATTTATCTCTTCATCAAGTTCAGGGACATAGACTTTGCAGAACTGCCTTGCATAATCTGCAAGGCTTTCTGCCTCTTCAAAATCGCCGTGATTTATAATTGTTATTCTTGGTTTTGTTTTTTGTATAAGTGATTTAAGTTCAGATGCGCCTGCATGAGCTGAAAAATCATACTGAAAAACTTTTGATTTCACATCCATTATTTTATTGTCAATTGTAACAAACCCTTTATTTATGAGAGACCTTCCATTTGTTCCTTCACCTTGATAGCCTGTCAATAGTATTGAGTTTTTCCTGTCTCTTCCTAAATGTTTTATGTAATTCAAAACAGGACCGCCAGAAAGCATTCCTGCTGTTGAGATGAAAACGCCTTGGCGCTCGACTGCATTTGCTCTATCTTTTTCATCTTTAAGGAAATGGACTTTTTTCATAGCTTGTCTTAGTTCTTCAGCGCTTTTTAATCCAGATGGTCTTGCAAGATAGCTTTGTGTTACTCTTTTGCTCATCCCTTCAAAATACACAGGCGCGTTTAGTTCTTTTGCTTCTTTGCTCAAGAGGAGAAGTATTTCTTGCGCTCGTCCTACAGCAAATACAGGAATGATTACAGAACCGCCGTTATTCAATGTTTTATTTGTCTGTTCAAGAAATTTTTTTTCTGTTTCAGCCCGAGAATCATGCTCTCTTGAACCGTAGGTTGACTCTATTATCAGAATGTCTGGATTTTCTTTGTAGTTTGTATCTGCTCCTTTTATGAGCCTTGTCTCCTCAAGTTTTATGTCACCTGTATAAAGAATTTTCTTGCCTGCGATATTAAGCAGTATGCTGCTGCTTCCAGGGATATGACCTGCATCATAAAACATGCATCTGGCATTTCCTGCAGTTATCTCCTGCCTATAATTTACAGGTCTTGTGAGCTGCATTACCTCTTCTATATCCCTAGTTTCATAACCTGGATGCCTATGCTCTGCTGCCTCTATCTTGTGCGCATCTTCCAAGAGCATTCTTGTTGTTTCTTTTGTTGTTTCAGTGCAATATATCGGCGCATTAAAACCTTCATGGATGAGATGCGGCAGATATCCTGTATGGTCAAGATGGGCGTGGCTTACAAAAATAGCATTTATCTCTTGGGGATTTTCAATTTTAGTTGGATATTCTAATGAATTTGCTGTCAACTTTATCCCGCAATCTAGAAGGAATCTTGTCTTGTTTCCTGCATAAGAAATGTTTTGCGCTGAAGATGGATTTGATGAAAAAGCTAATTCTACACAGCTTCGGCCTACCTCTTTTGTCGCTCCATGAAATTTTAAAAACATTTTATTTGAAATCAGTAAAAACACTATAAATTACTTTGCTTTTCATCGAAAAGTTTTAAAACAAAGCTATCTAAACATCATAAAAAGAGTTCTTATAGACAATATATGGGTAATGTGATGTGGGAAATATAATTTAATTTTCAGAACAATTATTTTTGAGCGTGAAAAATTTGAAAAACATAGCAATTATAGGTCTAGGACATATGGGCAGGATTCATTTGAAGGAGTTTAACAAAGTCAATAACGCATCCATCAGCTGCATCTCTGACATTGATCCAAACAATGCAGCCATTGCAAATTCTGCAGGCATTTCTTTTGAGACTGATCCTTATGAAATTTTGAGAAATAAAAAAATAGATGGCATTATTATTGCAACACCGACAAGCGCTCATGAAGAGCTTTGCTCTTTTGCTCTTGCTAAAGGAATTGATGTTCTGGTTGAGAAGCCGTGCGGAAATAGCTTGGATGGACTTATGCGACTTAAAGAGCTGGAAAAAATTCATGGAAAAAGAGTTTACATCGGCTCTCAATGCAGGTTTATGGCCCCTGCAAAAAAAATGTCTGAATTGATTGATGAATATTCTATAATCCCTGAGAGCATTAATGTAGAGTGGACTAAGCTTCATAGGCGAAGTCATGGCGGAGCCCATTATGATGAGGCATATCATTCTCTTGATTTGGTCAACCATTTTCTGCATTCATATCTCAAGTCTGTTTATGCCAGCTTGACAACAAAAGTTGTTGACCTTCAAAACATTGGAAAAGAGGAGCTTGTTGCTAGCGCTAACTTCTGGATCAAATATATAACGCCAGGAATAAATAATGTTGTCGATGTCAATGTCTATGCAGGAATGCATGAGGCCCAAGAGATAAGAAGGATTGCAATCAAAGGGATTGTTCCTAAAGACAGGTCTTACATAAAGATAACTGGCTGGTTTTCTGATGTAGACAAAGTTTTCAATGAGAATGATGAGTTAGATTCTGACATTTTGACTGGTCTCACAACCCAATCTGTTCATCTACTTAAGGCAGATAAGGCAAATGATGGTTTTTCTACGTCGCAATTTTTCATCTATCCAGGAAGAAACAGTGGTTATGAAAAAATAATGAAATTGAAAAATGACTTATGGGTAAACCTCGTTGAAGAATGTGCTGCTCAGGGTGTGCATACTGAACTGATTATAGAAAATGAAAAAACAAATGATCTTGCAGATCAGCAGCAGGAATGGGTCAATGCTTTGCACGGAGAAAAAACAATAAGGCTTGCGACACTTGATGATGCTATCGAAGTCCACAAAGTAATTTCTATGGGCATTGCATCAGAAAGAGCTGGTCAGGTCATCTATACAGAAGCGATGAAAAAATAATTAAATCACAACAACCCTAATCTGACTAAATATTTTCTTAAATCTTTGTAGTCATCACTTCTATCAAGAATGCAACAAACTCTGACAACAGTGCCTCATAAAAAATAGATACACCTTTTCTCTTTATTCATATCTTTAAACCTTATTCTAAATAAAAACAGACCATAGCCAGATATCCTCTTGTTTCTGCCAGGATTCTGCTTGACCAATCTAAGTTTCTTTTCAAGCAGCGCGGCAGCTTCAGAGGATAATTCATCAACCTGCTCTAAAAATAGTTCAGTCGGCTCAAGAACGTACTCCTTTCTGTCTTGCTCTGAGTTTTCTGAAAAGTTCTTCTTCTGTTCCATATAGCCCCTTCTTATCGCTAACCTCAATCAGCTTTTTTATCAGAGCAGCTTCCCTAGTTGAAAGTTTTTCATCAAAGAGTCTTTCACGCAGGGTTTCTCTTACAAAATCCTGCACAGTGCCATAGCCGTTTTTCTCTGCATAAACTGTTGCTGAAGTCAGCAGTTTTTCAGGCAGCCTAAGGTTTATTTGCGTGTTCATGATACCAATAGATACCATTTGGTATTTAAGCCTTTCGGTCTGCCTTTTTGTTATTGAACCCATATCTAGAAATTGATGATTTTACTATTAATATCATAAAAATCCCTAACTTTTTTCTTATTATCTGGATTTTTAGGATGCCAGAAAGTGAATACACTTTCTGCGCATGTCTTACCTACGCTTTTCCGCAATAATTCAGAAAAACCCGAAAGAACTTTCAATCACTTAAAAACAAACCGAAGAAAAAAGGAAAATGCCAGAAAGTATTTTAATTATATCACCAGTCTAAAATAATTTACCTTAAAACATATGTTCTAAAGCAAAAATTTATATAGTTCTGCATATATTCAACTAAATATGGTGAAAAAAACAAGCAAAGTGAAGCTAGAGCCTAGATTTAAAGCAAAAAAAGAACAGGGCAAATTATCAGAGACAGAACTATATGAACTAATCAGCAAGACGCCTGGCTTATCTACTTATGATCTTCAGAAGAAGACAAAATGGTCAGGCGGCAAGGTCAGGGCAACAATCAACCGCCTTGAAAAAATGGGCATAATCGAAACAAAAAAAACAGTAGAAGGCAACAGAATCAAAAAAATATGCGGCCTTGTAAATTGGAAGAAACTTGTCAGAGAAAATAATCTAATCCCGAAAAAAATAATCACCATCCACATAGACGCTGATAAGATAACTGCGAAGGATATTCTGTCAAATAGACAATTATTTTCCGATGATGTCGTGAAAAAGATTTCTGACTTTGCTTAAATCCTCGTGTTTTTCGGATATTTTCAAATTCTTCCGAAAAAAATGCAGCAAGATATATCAAGAATAATTCTTTGAGGTTTTTCAATGAACAGTCATGATGCTTTGCAGAGACTCAATCAAGAACAGATATTTTCATAGCAAAAACCAAAGGGTTTAAATATATACTAAAAAAAGTATAATATTATCCTAAAAAAAGTATAAAATGTTAACAAAAGAAGAAATCAAGATTGTTGAATTATTCAGGAAAGATTTGTTTAAAGAATACACTATTAAGGAAATTCAGGCTAAAATT
Source organism: Nanobdellota archaeon (assembly GCA_030690755.1). Taxonomy (GTDB): domain Archaea; phylum Nanobdellota; class Nanobdellia; order Woesearchaeales; family JAUYGA01; genus JAUYGA01. Next base: position 642 of record JAUYGA010000085.1, on the reverse strand, counting down.
GCCAAGAAATCATATAACTGGGTTTTTGAAGCAGTTAAAAAGTTAGATGCACTAAATCTAATCAAAATAGAAAAGAAAGGGGCTTCTAATATCTGCTCTTTAAATCTAGATAACCATTTAACGCTAAGCTATCTTGCCCTGCTTGAAGAATTTAATGTGGAATCAAAGAAACTGCCAAAAAAGAACATAAACGAACTAATAAACACAATCTCTTTGGGTTATTTCACGTTCATTATTGCTGGCTCTTACGTAGAAGGCAAGACATCAAAAACGTCAGACCTGGACATTGTTGTCATTGCAGGGGATGATGTTGATACTAGAAGAATATTAACAATATTAAAAAATAAAGGGTCTTTGATGGTTCCAGAAACGCACCCTTATGTTTTTACCAAAACCGAATTTTTAAAAATGCTGCTTAACAATGAAGAAAATTACGGCAAGATGATTTATAGAAAAAGATTGATTGCTTTTGGCGCAGAAAATTATTATTTGATAATCAGGGAAGCGATTAAAAATGGATTCAAAGGTTAAACTTTATTTGGAACGCGGCGAGAATGAATTAAGGCTTGCAAAAGCGATTTTTAATCTCTCAGACAATGAACAAATCAAGGTTCAATTAGAGGCGAATCCAGATGATACATT
>JAUYGA010000067.1 GCA_030690755.1 Nanobdellota archaeon | reverse complement strand
TTTGTACTAATTAACGCAAATATCTATATGTGGCATTTATTGCCAATCAGAAACATGCAAGGTACTTGCTTAAGCTCAAATTCATTATCATTGTTCTTTACAGTATGTTTTAAAATAAATTCATCTTTTGTCAAATCAATGTGTTTTGAAATTCTCTCTATGTCTTGCTCCTCCAGAATGGCTTTTAATGTCTTACAGCAATTTGCGCATTTTGTGCATTCTATTTTTTCCGTAATCTCTTTGACAATTTTTTGAAATCTCTCCTGGTCAAGCTCATCTGACTTCAGGAACTCCCAAAATTTTTGGTTTTCTCTCTGGATGGGTCTGCTGCTGCAATAGATTTTTATTTTTTCAATTTCTGTTTCAAAAATCTGCGATTCTTCGGGAAAATACTCATCAAAAAAGCAGTTATCACACATTCCATCATGTAGATACTTGTTGTGCCCATCTATCTCAGTTCCGCATTTGCTGCAGTTGAATCTTTCTTCTTTATGATTAGACATTTTTTATTATCTCCATAAGGGAATATTTTTTCTTGTGCTTGCTGATTATTTCATTCTTTGTTTTATTAAAAAACTTTCCCTGCTTATCCAGTTTTTTTATTGCTTCCAGCATCTTGCCTGCTTTTTTGTAAGGCCATCCAGAACCGGAATCAATCAATATGAAGCACAGTTTTCTGAATATCTCGCATGCAAGCAAAGGATGTGTTAAGCTTAGCTTTTTTGCGAGCAACTCCAAATAATTCATATCCCTTATTTCTTTAGAATATTCATAAGCATTTTTGAAATCACTTTCATGATAGTAAACTTTAGACAAAAAAGAGTTTCTGCCTTTCTTTTTTGCATCCGATATTATCTGTCTGAGAAAATTCTCCCATTCTCCTTCTGTTGATTCCTTCTTAAGCCTTAAAGAATCATCAATGTCTCCTTCTTCTTTAATCATATCCAAAAGCATTTTTTTAAGCTCTTTATTCCTGCCTAGCTTTTTTAAAATTTCCAGTTTTTTACTCTCAACACTCCAGAAAGAATCCTCTGCGTTGTGCTTGTCGCATTCTACAAGCGCTTCCTCAAGACGTCCCATTGATATCAACTTATCAATGAGATTAGATGAAAATCCTTCAGTTTTCGCAATAGATAAATATTCTTCATTCATTCCTAGTTTGTCATATAACTCAAGATAAAACTCAGCATAATGTTCGCTATCTTCATCTTCATCGCTTTCAGATGGCTTGTAATGTTCTTTTATTAGTTCTATGTCTTCTTTTGAAGCGCACATGCCAATGAATGCTTTTTCAAAACTGCTATCGAGGCTATATTCATCTTTTTGTATTAACTCCATTATTTTTTTCATAAATTGCTGTTTTTCCTGTTTAGATGGTTTTAATGATGAAAAAATCTCTCCATGCAGCAAAAACCAGTCCTCTAAAAATATCCCTACATCTCCTTCATCATGGACATTTTCTTGTCCGTCTATCATAATCTTCGAGCAGATTTCCATTTCATTAAGCAGCTCCCCGTCCCATGCGCTTTTGTTTCTTTTTATTCCCTCAGTTATTGTCTCTAATTCTGATATCAGATCGCTTACTTCATCCCAGTCTACAAAATCAGAGAAAAGGTTTTTTACTTTTGAAACAATCTCTTTTCTCTCGATTTTTACAAATGTCTTTAGCTCCGGATATCTGCTTATAAATTCTGTCAATAGTCCAATCAGCTCTTCTTTGTTTTTCTTATTAAGTGCATCCTTTATGGACTCTTTTTTTAGCGGTTTTGCTTCTTTTATTTCTTTAATATGTTCACCTTTAATTGAAAGCCATTTTAGCAAAAGCGCTGCTGCATGCTTGCAATTGAAATCACACGGGCATGAGCATTCGCAAGAAATATCGCCATCTGAATCAACTGTGATTGTAACTTTATAGTTTTGGTTGCCTCTTACAGTTCCGCTTATAGTAGCTGAGTCCAAGGCGTCTATTGATTTGACAAAATCTTCCTCAAAATATTCTTCTCCTCTTAGGAAAATAATACTGTCAAATAAATCCTGAACATCCTCTATTTTGATATCTTTGATTGTTTTTGGCATTTTAATCATCGCACCTTTGATAATTCTTTCAATGGAGGATTAAAAAATCTTTTTGTAAATTTCTTTTTTCTTTTAGTATATTCGGTTTTATTGGAATTTCTTGCCTTTTTAAAATTCTCAAACCTATTCTTTACCTCACTTATTAAATATTTTATCATCTTTATATCATCGTCTAGTTCATATTCTCTATCCACTCCATCTGGGTAATAGCGCACCTGTCTGTATCTTGCGCAGGAGCCGATAATTCCACCGCCAATCTCCAGTTCAATATCATCGTCTGGATCTTTATTCTGCCTTCCAAGTTTCGTGGATACAACTACTCTTCTCAACAGTTTATGCAATTCATTTTTCGCTTCAAATAAGTCAATATATTGATTTTCAGTTGTCATTTTTTCTCTAAGCTCCTGATTTTATCCAATTTTTTGGTGAAGTATCAATGTTAGTCAGATTTCAACTACTATATTTTTTGCTTTAGACGATATCTCTTTATAATTTCTACGGTCGTTTGGCGGGAAATAATGATTCAATATGATTTTCAGTTCAGTCATTTAACCGCTCTTGGCGTGAGCCTATCCTGTGGGGCTTAAATGCTTAAATTATTTGAAATAATTCTCATCAATTTGTGGTTAATTCTAGAGCGTTAAACCCTTAAAAACAGCGTTTTAAAGCTGTATAAATGCCATTAATTAATTACTTTAGAGTAGTTAAAAAAACGAAAGGTTTATAAATAATAGCTGTTTATCAGACTATAACAAACATTACTCACAATTAATGGGGGATTAATATGGTTACTAAAAAAACTGCAGACAAAGGTAAACCGCCTAAAGATAATGCTGCTTCTACTGATGGATTTAAAACAGATCTTTATGTTCCAGCTAATGCTAATGAAGCAATCGTTCCTGTCAGAACTGAAATGTTAATCGCAGGAATAGGTGGTGCTGGCGGAAATTCCTTGGTTAGGCTTATTAAAAACAATCTTACTCAAGATCCTGAATATTACTCCAAAATTCCTTATGTTAAGATGATGTTCATTAATACGGATGGTGATGCTTTAGATGCTATAGAAAATGATCAGGATATAATGAAGGTCCTTGGTGGTAATGACAATATTATTCGAATAAGCACAAAAGAATCTGGTGGCGCAGGCGGAAATCCTCAAAAAGGCAAGGAATTGATGGAAAAAGCACTACAAGAAACAAACCTTCTTAAAGGAAAGATTGGTGGTGAAAATATTGTTTTTGCGATTTATGGTTCTGGTAAAGGCACAGGAACAGGTGCAGGACCTGTTTTTATGGAGCATGTGATTGCAGAAAATCCATCTGTGTTACCAGTTGTTATTTCGACCATGCCTTTCGGGTTTGAAGGTAAAAGAAGATTCAAATATGCTGTTGAGGGATATGAAAATCTAAAAAACGCAGGCGATAACTCAATTAGAATTCTTAGAATATTGAATGAGCAATTAAGAAAAAATTTTGAAGCAGAAACAGGATCTACACTTTCATTAGAAAAGGCTTTCTCAGTCGCTGATAAAGCAATGGGTGATGCGCTTAACACTATTATTGATATAAGACAATATACTGGTGAAGTCAATGTGGATATTCAAGACATAAGGTCTGTTCTTGGAGAACCAGGACAAACGCTTCTATGTTATAATCTTCTCGTTACTGGCAATGAAAAAGCTCAACAAGTTATAGATAGAATCTATAAAACACAAATACATGGCGATGCAAAACAACTAATAAACACTGCAAAAGGTATGCTTATCGCATTCTACACTCCTGAAGGCAATAAAACGAGTATGCTGGACGACATGGAGCGCATTGTCACAAATTTGTCAGGACAGAATGAAGATATGAATGTCATTTTTGGTTCTGCGCAAAAAGTAACGCTTAAAAAAGATGAACTTGAGATAGGATTGATACTTACAGGCATTGATGATTCGAATATTGCTGAAGCAGCATATTCAGCCAATCCAGTTGACAGAAGCGATTATAAGATTCAACATACTGGCGCAGACTTTTTAACAAATCAGCTTAAAAATCAACCTGATAAGTAGACATTTTTCTTTTTATGTTTTCTTTGATTTTTTTTCTAAATTTTCAATTTTCTAATGTATTTTTTATTGTTATTTATCGTCTACAGTGAAGAGTTCTGAGTCATGTACATCAAATAAACCTATTCGTGCTCCTGCGTCAAGCCAGCCATGCGCATAGTTTAAGGCTGCGAATGCATTGACAATGTTTCCTTTCTTCTCAAAATGTTTTGCGTCAGAGTAATACCTTTGCGCCATGTCTAGAAAGTCTTTTGCGTGTCTCTCAAAATCCACTTTTTTTGTCTCTTTGGAAAGGTTTTGTTCAGCTTTTTTGAGGGCTCTGCCTGTCACATTGAAGTATTTTTCGAGTTTTTCTTCAGTTATCTTGTCCATGTTTATCAGTAATCTTCCGTTTTTTATTAACTTTTTGGCGGGTTTTTTTCAGAAACATTTAAATAGTTATTTATTAGCTTATTCTATATTGTTTATAGTTTATCTTGATTATTTCAAGATGGGCTGTTGCTTTAAAGAAGAGGTGATTTGATGAATAAGAAAGCTCAGATGATGATGAGCCCAAGAAAGAGCATTAGTTTAGTTCTCGGTTTCATAATGCTCACTTTAGGTCTGATACCTGTTCTTAAGCAGCTTAAGGTAATCAAGTTTTCCCTGCCTGCTTTGCCAGTCATGGTTGTTTCAATATTTTTACTTGCATGCGCAATATGGCTCATTTATGATGCTTATGACACTAGTATGGGTATGCCTGGTCCTGAGATGTTTATGTTTGGTATAATTGCTGTGATTGTTCTTGCTTTGGGGCTTATCCCCTTACTGCACCAGCTTAAGATCCTTCCATTCACTCTGCCTGTTTTCATGAATTCAATATTGCCTTATGTTGAGGTTGCAGCAGGTCTTGCATTGATAATAGGCGGATTTTTGGGTATGTGATTTGACAAATGTTCGGTCACTTTTTGACCTATTTTCTTCTTTTATTTTGCTTTTTATGGCTCTAAGCGCGCTTTTAGCGGGTTTCAGGCCAAGTTTTTAGAAATATTTATATATGAAGTGTTTTTTATGGACATAATCGATAAGGGCTAAATGCTTTAATTGACAGAGGGGAGAGTAACATGGGAAGAATAAAAACTGCAAGAATAAAGAGAGTTACGCTTGAATTGTTTAAATTGAAAGGCAATGAATTTAAAGACAATTTTGAAGAGAACAAGATTTTGGTTGACAAATTCGCTCTTATAAAATCCAGAAAGATAAGAAACATTATTGCTGGATACGTTACTAGACTGAAAAAAAGCAATAGAAATATGGGCACAAGAAATTATTGATGTTTTTGATTTTTTTAAAGCCTTAAAACAGAAAAAACAGGGGGTATACTAATGGCAGACAACTCAATATTTATTGGCAACAAACCTTTTATGAATTATGTAACTGGTGTTGTAATGCAGTTCACGACAAAGAATGCAGAAGAAGTCATTGTTAAGGCAAGAGGAAAGTTTATTTCTAGAGCAGTTGACGTTTCTGAAGTTGCGGCAAAACGATTCTTGGAAGGACAAATAGAAGTTAAGAACATAGCCATAAACTCTGAAGAATTTCAAAATAAGGAAGGCCGAGACGTTAGGGTTTCATCGATTGAGATTGTTTTGGGCAAAAAATAAGTTTGCAGATTTTTATTTTATTATTTCATTCCATTATTTTGTTTCATTATCTTTTTGGTTTTCAGGCTTTTCAAAGGGGTGTTTTTACCTCAGAATCTATTTCTGAGCCTTAAATTTATGTTTGTTTGAGGGATGTTATTCATGAAAGTTTCAGAAGAAATAATCAAATGGGCCGGTTTAAATAAAACGCTTGCAGCTGAAATGAGCAAGTATAGCAAGCGTGTTGATTTTATAAAAGAGCATCTTAATCCTATGCCTGATTTGGATGGCTTGAAAGCAATGGTGTCTGGCGCTAAAGGTTTTGAAGATAAATTGCATGGTTGGGAACAAGTCGCAGCTGCTTGGGAAAACTGCGAAGGGAAATTAAATTCAAAATATGCTGCTGTTTATGAAAGGATAAATAAAGGAGGGATACCTGACTTCATAAAAGGAATTGTTGACCAGCATTATCATATTGTTTTCAATCAAGATTCTGCAATAAAACTGCGTTCAGACGGAATTTTTCTCGAAAATATTGCAACTTTGTTAGCTTCGCGTTCAAGTTTTCTTAGCGCGCAGCTTACTGATTATGTGAATGGTAGTATGGTGTTTTCTCTTGAAACCGAACCAAGCAAGGATAATGACCTGTCTATGTTGGGTTATCAACCTATAGATTATCTTGCGTTTAACGCAGCCATAACTGATTTTCCAAATCAGGATTATGCAACTATTGCGCCAAGATTCATAAAAGCAGCATCAGTTTCAGGTTATAACTGGTTTGAGCTAATGGGCCACATGGACTGTGTTGGTGATTATGTGCCTCTTGAAAAAGCACTGGGCGAAATAAAAGGGCAGACAGAAAATTGTGCCGATATTCTTAAAGCAGTTGACTTATCTGGCGTGCAGGGTTTGTTTGTTCTTCTGTCAGAAAATGAAAAAATTTCTGAGTATGTTACGTCTAAAGATAAGGTGATGCGTGTAGACTTTTTTCGCGACAGCGATGCTGGTAAAATAAAACTAAGCAATTCGTTATTGTTCAAGTATGATGAAAAGAGATTAATGATTCATGAAATCGCAGATATTCTCGATTGTGTTGCAGAAAGTTATAGGCAATAGTTTATGAGGGATTATTATGATTGATATAACAGAGCGTGTGCAGGGCATAGTGCGTAAACAATGGGGTAGTTATGTATTTCTCGCTCCAATCTCTCCCTTACCACGAAATTTACTTAAATATCCTACATTTGTTTCTCCGAGTATTTATGAGGTGCATGCTGCGGGTGAAGAAATATCTAAGTTCAATATAGTACTAAAAAATGTGATGTATCAAAAAAGGGAGGGTTGTCGTAAATATGAATTCCAGTTATCAGATGGGTTTTCAGTAATTGACGCATATAAACATAAATATTTTGTTCGTCCGCATAAGCATTCATCCCAATTAATGCCAGGAGACAGAATTATTTTAGGAATTGGCTTTTTTGAAAAAGGACGAATAGGTCTTTATCATTACGAGTCTCAAGAACCGCGCGGGAAAAAAGAAGAAGATAAGCTAAGTTTTCTGGAAAAATTAATTTTAGCTCCGCAAGATGGTTAGTTGTCGTTTTTTATTTTATGTTCTTTTTCTCACTCGCCTCACCCGCCAACCACCTTGTTAGAGTATATAAATGGGTTTTGCTTCTTGGTTTTTGATCAGCATGAACACTTTTGAAAAAGCAAAAATCCTCAGTAATTCTGGTAAGTATGATAGTTGCGGCCCTAAAATGTGCGAAGTGAATGTCAAAGAGGGTCTTGGCGGGATTTATTATGCTAAGGCTGAGCATAAGACCTGTCGTTTATTCAAAACCCTGATGGATAATCGGTGTTCTTTTGATTGCAAGTATTGCGGTAATTCAAAAGATTGCGCAAACAAGGGAAAGACTGCGAGTTATGAGCCTGATGAGCTTGCTAAATTGTTTATGCAGTTGCATGAGAAGCTTGATGTTTTTGGGCTTTTTCTTAGTTTAGGCATAGCTGGCGATGCTGATACTGTTACTGAAAAAATGATTGAAAGCGTTCGCTTGCTTCGAGAAAAATATCATTTTAAGCAGTACATCCATTTCAAAGTGCTTCCTGGAACCTCTTATGAGCTTGTGAAGCGCGCATCGATTTATTCAGACAGGATGAGTATTAATTTAGAGGCTCCAAACAAAGGTGTTCTTTCAGAATTATCGTCGTGCAAAGATTATAAGATAGATATTCTGAGGAGGCAGTCATGGGTTTCGAAACTCAACTTAAGCGCAGGCCAGACAACCCAACTTATCTTAAACAATATGTCGACAGACAAAGATGTCCTTAAGATGGTCGATTGGGAATATTCTAACATGAAACTAAAGAGGGTTTATTATTCTGCTTTTAGGCCTGTTAAGGGAACTCCTTTGGAGAATGATAAGGCAGAGCCTCTCAGTCGGCAGAATCACTTGTACAATGTTGATTTTTTGAACAGGGTCTATGGTTTTGGCATGAAAGAATTTGATACAATAATGGATAATGGGATGCTGCCAAAAGAGGATCCTAAGCTTGCTTTGGCAAAGAAGACTTTTGATGGGCCAGTTGACATTAATGAAGCAAGCTATGAAGAGTTAATCAGGATTCCTGGCATTGGCCCGAAAACTGCCGGTAAGATAACAAAAGAAAGGTATCTGTCTGGCAGAATCAGGAAGTATGAGCAGCTTTACAAGCTTGGCGCGAGCATAGAAAAGGCAAAGCAGTTTATAGAGGTTGACGGCAAAAGGCAGATGATGCTGAGTGAGTTTTGAGAATGGTTGTTTTTTTAAAGTGTTTAAGAAAAATTTAAATAATGCGAAAAATGTTAAGATGTGATGGAAGGTGATTCAGTTTATAAAAGGTCTTTTAAATCAGAGGGTAAATTAGAAGCAGCTATTTTTGTTTTGATTATCTGCAGTCTTGTTTTTTTGGCAGGGTTGTTAATTTATAATCTCATAAAATTAATTAGGCAAAGTGGAATAAATGCAGGGTTGATATTTCCTTTGATTGTGGTAGTTTTAATAATTGCGTTCTTAGGGTATTTAACAAAATGGGTGTTAGACAGGTTACTCGATTATCTTTCGTCAGGATTAAGTGTAAGTGAGAGAGGTATCGCACTCATTTCAAGAAATAAAACAGATTTAGTTCCTTGGTCAGAAATATCAAATTTATATGAACGAGTTGGAGTGATGGCAGGTTGGGATCCTAAGATAATAAAAAAACAATCATTTTCACAGATGTACCGCTTAGGTATTTTTTCAGAAAATAAAGGAAAGAGTGTTTTTATCATGACTAATGGTGGGGAAATAAGATATACGATTCCTGAAGCTATTTTTTCAGAACACTATGATGAGATAAAAAATAAAATTATGAAATACAAAAAAATAGAGTGAAACAAACAGTTATAACTTTTTATTCTGCCTTGTTTTTTGTTTTCTTCAGGTCATCTTGTTCTACTTTTCTTTGCTGGCCTTTGTATTCAACGATATCTCCGAAATGCAGTTTTCTTTTGTTTCTTGTTTCTATCTCGCTGTTGACTTTAACTTCTGAAGATCTTATCGTATGTTTGGCTTGGCCTCCTGTCTGCGCTGAGAAATATTTTTTTAAGAAAGCGTTAAGTTCGATGTAGTGTTCATTCATTTTCTTCTGTTTGCTGTGTCTTCTTTATTTTTCTATCTTTTTTTTCTTTTATTATTTGCCTTTTTTGCAGCTATTTTCTTGTCTTCTTTGACTTCAACTTTTGATCTTGTTATTATTATGACTGATCCGACAATGAGTATTGCGCCAAACCATTGGCCCATTGAGAGGACTTTTCCATTTATTATGTAGTCAAGGAGTATTGCAGTTATCGGATATGCAAGTTCGCAGAATGTTGCTATAGTTGCCGGGACTTTTTTCAGGCCGTAGTAGTAGATGAACATTGCAACGCTTCCTGATGTCAAAGCGATTATGATAAAAAATAGCATGTCTTTTGAGGTTATCCTGCTGAAATAGGTGAGGCTTCCTGTCAAAAGTATGATGATAAATGTTATTATTGTTGTCATTCCGAATCTTATGTATGCTGCTGTCTTGAAGCTGACTTTCTTGAGCGCGTGCTTTCCGAATGATGTTGATGAACCAAATGCAAATGCTGCCAGCAGAGCATATAATGCTGCGACAAAGACATTGTTGCTTAAGCTTATGTCTGGTCTTGAGAAGCCGAATGTCACAAAGTAGCTGCCGATGAGCGCAACTAACGCCCATATATAGAATGATTTTTTTGGCATTTCTTTGAGGAGAATCATTGCGACTACTATTGCAAATATTGGTTGTAATTTCTGAAGCAATGCGACTATTGAAACAGGGTTGAACTGCACAATCATCAGCGCTTTGACAATTGCCATTGTTCCGATTGCGCCGCCAAAAACACTTATCCATAGGAATGTTGCCCAGTCGCTCAGCTTTAGTTTTTTAATCTCCTTAATGCCTTGAATACAGAAGAAACTCATAATTATGAATCCAATAAGGTGTTCGATAAAAACAATTGTTGCAACATTTTCAATGTGAAAAAGGTTTGGCCTGATAACTACTTGGTCTATGCCCCATAGCGCTGCGGCTATGCATATTGCGAGAATTCCTAAAGTGTATGGATTCTTGTTTTTGTTGGCCAATTCGATTCCCCCTGTTTCATTGGTTGCTTATGTTTATCCTGGAATCATCTTTTATATTTAAAGCTTCCCTCAGATGCTTTTCACATATCACTTCTATTGTGCTTCTTTTGTGTTTTGTCTTTTCTGGGATGACTATGGCGCATTTGATTTTTTCGAGATTTTCAATCTTCGCAGGATAGCAATGCACTGCTCCAAAAGTTCCCTCTTTGTCTGAGAACTCTTCTATTGTTATTTTCTTGATGTTTTTCAGGAATTTTTTAAGTTCTGTTTCATCAACTTCCAGGTTTAAGGTTCCTTCATAAGGCAGAAATCCAAGTTCTTTATGGAACAGTTTCTTGTACTTGTTCACATAGTAAGCGCCTTTTCCTGTTCCGCTGGTTACTTTGCCGGTTATTTTGCAGGCTTTCATTTTTTTAGAATAAAAATAATAGGCCCCCTCGTCTCTATTCATCCCAAGGGTTCCTACTTAATAATTGATGTGAGGGATGGGATTCGAACCTTTTCGTTAAATTAGGCATGCCCTAATTAAATCACGAACTCACTAAGAGACAGGATATCCTGTTGTTTTGCAACAACAAGGCGCAAGCTCGCGCTTGGTGCCTCTTAAGTCCTGCGCATTTGACCAGACTTTGCTCTAAGGACTCCAAAACAATTAAGCTTTGAAATGACCCTCACAAATTGTCTGATCCTTTAGAAACTGGATTTGATTGTGTTTAAAAACATTTCTTTTTATTTTCTGCTGTGTTCAAGTTCATAATTAGTTTACACTTTAAATAATCAAGCATATTTCTGTGTTTTGGGGTGTTTTTATGGAAAAACTAATGAAAAAAAAAGAAAATGGATTA
>JAUYGA010000084.1 GCA_030690755.1 Nanobdellota archaeon | reverse complement strand
CGTATTTGTTTTGCCAAAATCGGATTTGTCAGTTTCATTTACCCCTTTAAGACCTGAAGGTTTAAAGGGGGGGGTGACAAATCCAATGAACCTGGACAGAGCCTAAATGATTAGTATGATTAGAAAGGTTTATATTGATGTGGCTGTCTTTGCGCTTTCTTATTGTTTTCGAGGTAAAATGGACACACTCAGATACTTTACAAAAAATGATTACCAAAAGACAGGATTAGAGCTTTTAATTCCAGAATCATCTGATTTTAATAAGCTGTTTAGTGAGTTAGTTATTGTTGAACTTAGAGAAGTTTATATTAAGAATCCTAATTTTATCAAAGCTATCCCGTCGTCTCATCGTGAAGAGTGGAGTAAAGTTGGCGCGCTGAATTTAATTTTTGATGATCTCAAGACTCGTGATGATTCGATGAAAAGTGTTTTTGAATGGGAAATTAGGCTTTCTGATTCTCAACTTAAAAAAACATTTGTTCGTGAGGCATATTATCTTTCCCCAGAATATCTTGGGATGGACAAAGAATCAGCGTCAAATGATAAGAATTTTAGAAGAATTTACATGAGAGAATATGGCAGGATGATAAACAGCATTATTTCTTATCCCGAATTTAAAAAAGAAGAAGACAAATACAAGAATCCTGAAGTTTTGATTCCGTTTTCTGTTCCTTTCTCTCATATGGAAATTGTAAGGAGAATTGATTTAGTGAAATGAAGAATAATTAATCAACCAAAAAGAAACAGAAAACAAAAAATAGAAAAAAATAACAAAATAAAAGAATAAGAAAAAGATAAAAAAAGTTTTCTCAGATGCTTTCAAAATAGGTGTCTATTTCCCATTGCGTCACTTGTATTCTATATTTGTCCCATTCCATGCGTTTTGTTTTCACATAAGCGCTGTATGCGTGAGCGCCCAGAACATCTTTGATTATAGCGTCCTTGTCTAAATTATCAAGCGCTTCTCCAAGCGATCCTGGCAATGTGTCAATTCCTACTTCTCTTCTTTTACTTGCATCAAATTCATATACATCTTCTTCGACAGGCGTCGGAGGTGCCATTTTTTTCTTTATTCCGTCAAGCCCAGCTTTCAGCATTACTGCAAATGCCAAATATGGATTTGCGCTAGGGTCAGGGCATCTCAACTCAACTCTTGTTGATGATTCTCTTCCTGGCGAATAACGAGGAACCCTGATTAGCGCAGACCTGTTGATTTTCGCCCAGCAGATATATACCGGCGCTTCGTATCCAGGAACAAGTCTTTTGTATGAATTAACTGTCGGCGCGGTTATTGCGCAGAATGCTTTTACATGAGCAAGCTGTCCTGCTACAAAACTTTTTGCGATGGCGCTTAATTTATATGGCTCGCTTGGATCATAGAATGCGTTTTTCTTTGCCTTTATGTCCCAAAAGCTTTGATGGACATGCATCCCTGAGCCGTTTTCTCCGAAGACGGGCTTAGGCATAAATGTTGCATATAATCCATTTTTGTTGGCTATTGATTTTACCGCATGCTTAAAAGTCATGCATCTGTCTGCCTGTGTTAATGCATCTCCGTATGAAAAGTTTATCTCATGTTGTCCTGGCGCAACTTCGTGATGGCTCATTTCAACTTCCATTCCAAGAGATGTCAAAATCAAGGTTACATCTTTTCTTACGTCATCTGCCAGATCTCTTGGCGCATAATCAAAATATCCTGCTTTGTCATGCGTTACTGGAATTGGTTTTCCGTCTGCATCTCTTTTGAATATGAAGAATTCAAGCTCAGGTCCGACATTGTATACATACCCAAGTTCCTCTGCTTCTTTCAAAACCTTTTTTAGAATATATCGAGGATCTCCTTCAAACGGTTTTCCATCTGGCGTATAGACATCGCAGATTATTCTCGCTGTTTTGTGGCTTTCCCATGGAAGAACTGCATAAGTGTCAGTATCAAGCATCAGGTACATGTCGCTTTCGCAGATTCTTGTGAAACCTTCAATTGAGCTTCCGTCAAACCAGTTTCCTTTTTCAAGAGTCTCTTTTAATCTTGCAACAGGTATTGTTACTGTTTTCATCATGCCATTCAAGTCAACAAATTCCAATTGAATGAATTGTATTCCATCCTTTTTTGCTCTTTCCAAAACTTCTTCTTTTGTTGCCATTTTTCCACCTCGATGTGTTTAATTTGATATTTTTAATTCAATATTTTTCAGCATCTAATTCCGCATCTAACTAAAATGAATATGCTTCCTCGCCATGCTGGCTGTAATCAAGTCCTTTTTCTTCATCTTCTTTGCTCACTCTTAATTTCATGAATTTGCCGATAATCTTCAAAAGTATGAATGAGCCTATGAAACTGTATGCTGCTACGACAATGACAGCGATAAGTTGGGCAAGCAGCTGATAAGGATTTCCATAAAATAAACCATTGACTCCTGCTGAGTTTACAGCGACGGTTGCAAATAGTCCAGTTGCAAGAGCTCCCCAAATTCCACTGACTCCATGACATGCAAAGACATCAAGCGAATCATCAAGCTTTGTTCTTGTTGTTCTCCAGTTTGCTACAAGGTTAGATAAAATTCCTGCGACAAGACCTATTATTATTGATGAGGATACTGTAACATATCCTGATGCAGGTGTTATTGCAACAAGACCGCATACTGCGCCGATAGCAAGACCAACTGCTGAAGGTTTTCCTTTTGTTATCCAGTCAACAAGCATCCAGCTGATTGCAGCAGATGCAGCTGCAATGTTTGTCACAACTAATGCGGAGACTGCTACTGAATTTGCAGCAAGAGCGCTTCCAGCGTTAAATCCAAACCAGCCAAACCAAAGCAGAGCTGTTCCAAGTATCACAAACGGAATGTTATTTGGCTTGAATTCAGTTCCATTGCCATGGTCTTTTCTTCTGCCAATCACAATTGCTGCAGCCAATGCTGATAACCCTGCAGCTATATGAACAACTGTTCCGCCTGCGAAATCAACTGCGCCAATTCCTCTGAGCCATCCGTTTGTGTTCCATATCCAATGAGCAATTGGAGCATAAATCAATATGACCCATAATGAGACAAACACAATCAATGCTTTGAAATTTACTCTTTCAGCAAATGCTCCGATTATTAATGCAGGAGTTATGGCTGCAAATTTCAACTGGAAAAAGAAAAACAACAATGCAGGAATTGTTGCAGCATATGCAGTATCAGGAGCTGCGCCAACGCCATTCAAAAACAGATATTTCAGGTTTCCAATAAAACCGCCAATACTTGGACCAAAAACTAAACTATAACCAACAATTGTCCATATCAAGCTTACAAATGCAAAAATCGCGAGGCATTGGACTAATGTTGAAACAAGATTCTTTCTTCTGACTAGACCTGCATAAAAGAATCCCAGCGCAGGCGTCATCAACATAACAAGCGCTGAACTTGCCGCAACCCATGCGATATCTCCCGAATTAAGCATTATCTCTTCAACCATATTTTTCACCTACCTAGTTTAACCCCTTTTCTTACAAAACTCAAAATCAGAAGTATTGGTTTCATTGGCAGATATATAAAGTTTTTTTCGTTTTTTGTTAACAAAACTATACTTTTATAGAAATATTTATATATTTGTTAAGTAATTCTAATTAAAAAAGCATCAAAATTAACAAAATTTGTATGGAAAACAACATGAAAACCGACGTGGAAACAGTAAAAATTGACAAGCTGGATGAGAAAATCATCAATGAATTAGTGCAGAATTCAAAGATTTCATTAAGAGAACTGGCAGGTAAACTGAAAGTCAGCTTTGTCACAGCAATGAACAGGATAAAGCAGCTGGAAAAATCAGGTGTTATAGAGAAATACACCTCCAAAATCAATTATGATGCGATTGGTCTTGCTGTCAATGTCATGATCGAAATCAGGATTGCCAAAGGAAAACTTTTTGAGCTTGAAAAAA
>JAUYGA010000064.1 GCA_030690755.1 Nanobdellota archaeon | reverse complement strand
TTTGACCTTAGGATGCTATGCACATACAACTTATCAATAAATATTTATATTACTTTTGTTTTCCACATGCTATGAAGACGTGGACTAAAGGGGTGCTTTTCGTATTTGTTGCGGCATTGATTAGCGGTATTTCCATATTCTTCAACAAGTTTGCAGTTTCAGGAATAAACTCTGATGTCTTCGCATTCTTAAAGAATCTCATTGTCGGAATTTTGTTGTTTTCAGTCATTATATTATTTTATAAGTTTAAAGAGCTGAAGAAACTGACAAATAAGCAGTGGCTGAGACTTTCATTTATTGGACTTATAGGTGGGGCAATTCCTTTTATTTTATTTTTTCGCGGGCTGAAACTGATATCTGCAAGCACTGGTTCATTGATTCATAAGATGATGTTTTTGTTTGTTGCTGTTCTCGCAATCTTCTATCTTAAGGAGCGAGTAAATAAGGCTTTTTTTATAACTGCAGTATTGCTTGTTTTAGGAAATGCTCTTCTATTAGGGTATTACTTTTCAGGATTTGGTGTTGGATTTGGTGAACTTCTTGTTTTGACAGCCACATTGTTTTGGGCAGTGGAAACAGTAATCTCAAAAAAGCTGCTTAAACATCTTGACGCAAATATTGTCGCTTTTGGAAGAATGTTTTTTGGCAGCCTGTTTATTCTGGCGTTTTTGATTTTCACAGACCAGTTTAGATTTATTTTTTCTATGGATGCAAGTCAGATTTCATGGGTCCTTTTTACATCAGCGCTGCTTTTTGGCTATGTGTTCTTTTGGTACAATGGCCTGAAAAACGTAAGCGCGACTTTTGCAACACAGATTCTGCTGATAGGCGCGCCTGTTACAACACTTTTTAACTATGCGTTTTTAGGAGCAGCTGTTCCAGTTTCAAAGTTTGTTGGGCTTGGTCTGATATTATCAGTTCTTGCGCTTAGCGTGTTTTTGGAATCAAAACTCAACAAAAGAACTTTTTCTGCTGTAAATAGATCTTGATTGCAATAACTGAACTGCTTTGTTGAAAATCTCGCGTTGCTCGACCAGCATCAGGCTTAGGTATTTTATAGTTTAGTTGAAGAGCCGACATCCCCGTAAGGGACACGCCCCTGTCTGCTTTGCTTATTTTTTTAGCTTACCTTCGCGTAGTTGATGCTGGTTTCATTTTCAACAAAGCGACTAATCAAACCTTATGATGCTATGCACATACACCAAACCAAAACCTTTATATATTTGGCATATATATCTATATATGTGATGTATATATGGTACAGGCAATGATAAATATTGATGAAAACACAAATCGTGTGTTGAATATAGTGAAGGCAAAGCATGGTCTTAAAGACAAGTCTCAGGCGATAGAGTTAGTTGTTCATGAGTATGAGAGTTCTATGGAACCTGAACTTAGACCGGAGTATGCGCAGAAACTCAGCCAAATCAAGAAACAGAAAGGCTTAAAATTTAGTAATGTGGATGAATTAAGGGCGCATATTAAAAATGCGTGAATTTGAGATAAAGCCGGAACTGAGCAAAAAATTAATTAAGCTTTCTAAAAAAGACAAAATTGCTTATGATTCTGTGTTGAGAAAGATTGAAGAAATAGTCAACTCTCCGGATATTGAGCATTACAAAAACTTAAGATATGATATGAAAGACTCGAAAAGAGTTCATATGGGTCATTTTGTTCTGGTCTTTAGTTATGATAAGGCAAAAGACTTTGTTTCTTTTGAGGACTATGATCATCACGATAAAATTTATTTATGAATTTATTCTAATTTTGTAAGCATCCGTTAGTAGTTACAAAACAGGAAAGTTTATAAAATCAGCCTTAATATAAAGGTCTATTTGAGGAGGTTTTTATGGTTAAAGGTAAGTTATATATGACTCTGGCGGCAGCAGCTCTTTTGGCAGTAGTTGGCGCTACAAAAATACCTCCTGTTTCTACTCATTTAAGGTATAGGGTATTTAATCAGAAATATGCTCCTTTAATCCAGCAGGTTCAGACAGACTTGCAAAATAAAGACTGTGCTGCCGCTGAAAAGAACAATGAAAATTTGATTGAGACTCTTAAAGAGGATTATCTTTCTTCTGCTAATCTTAAGTTTGATTCGCCATCTGAATTAATGGGGGCTGACCTTGATAAAAAAATTGATGAATTGAATGGATTAGATGGGCGAATAGAAAAAGAGTGTGTTACGCCGCGTTATATAAATAAAGTAAAAAGTAAATATCATGAACTGTTTTCTCATGCAAACAGTCTTATTGCTAGCGGAAAGTGTAATGATGCAAAAGAAGCAGTTTATGAAATTCAAAATGAAATTTCAAAATATGATGGAAGCTTTGGTGCTGATAAGTTCAGAGATTCTTTCTCTTCACAGGCAGATTCTTTAAAATCAGATATAGTCAAGAAATGCATGCCTAAAATATATAATGATCTGCTGAATGATCCGCTTGCATGTATGCAGGAATTTTCTGTGAGAAAATCATATCCTTTTAAAAAATGCGAATATTTGATTGCTGCAAATGAGGGAGGAGAAAGACCTCCTGTTTCAATAAATGTTTGCGATTATAGTGCAACAGCACTAAGAGAGGTTGCTGATGAATTCTCTGAATGGAAAGGAGAAATACCAAAACAATTTTTAGAACTTGTAGTATTGGTAGATAAGAATTGTATTGAATCTATACCTGGAGATGTTAAGGACAAAGATTTTTTAGAAAATTGGCAATCAGGATTTCAAAGTGATTTTTCAGATACTATGAAGGATATGAGCAATAATGGCTATCGTGTTGATTACCAAAACACTAATTTAAACCAGAATGTTATGAAAACCCAGCACAGGCAATAACTCAAACCAAAACATTTTAAACATTTCTTTGTTTTATCCCTGTTATGGGGGGTAGAACAACTGTAATTTCAGATTTGCATCTTCATTCTAAATACTCAAGAGGCTGCAGTACAGACTTAGATATTGTAAATCTTGAGAAATATGCCCGAATAAAAGGCCTTGACTTGCTTGGGACAGGGGATTTTACACATCCGAAATGGATACAAGAGATAAAAACTAGTTTAGTTGAAGATGAAAATGCGCCTGGAATTTTCAGGACAAAAAGCGGTTTTCCTTTTCTTCTTCAGACTGAAATATCTTTGATATATTCTTCTAACGGAAAGGGTCGCAGGATTCATAATGTTGTTCTCGCTCCGAATCTTGATGTTGTTGACCAGATCACGCAATACCTGTTGAAGTTTGGCAGGGTTGATTATGATGGACGTCCAATTTTTAAGATTCCTTGTCCTGAGTTTACTGAATCTTTGATGAAAATTGACAAAAACATAGAGATAATTCCAGCCCATATTTGGACACCTCATTTTTCTCTTTTCGGCGACTATAATCAGTTCAACACTGCTGAAGAATGTTTTGAAGACCAGACAAAGAACATTCACGCGCTGGAAACAGGCATGTCCAGTGATCCTCAAATGAACTGGAGAGTTTCTTGTCTTGATAGATTCAATCTTGTTTCTTTTTCTGACAGTCATTCATTTTGGCCCTGGAGGATTGGTCGCGAGGCAACAACTTTTGAATTGAAGCAGTTTGATTACAGAAATATTATTGAGGCGCTTCGTGTTAAGAAAGAGGAGTATTCTGATGCTAAAAACAGGATTCAGATGACAATTGAGGTTGATCCAGGTTATGGAAAGTATCATCTTGATGGTCATCGTTCATGCAATGTCTGCATGACTCCAAGCGAGACGATAAAAGCAAAAGGGATATGTCCGAAATGCGGAAGGAAAGTAACTATTGGCGTTGAAAACAGGGTTGAGCAGTTGGCTGACAGAGCAGACGGTTTTAGGCCAAAAGGCGCAAATGATTTCATGAAACTGATTCCTCTCGCAGAAATTATTTCTGCGCTTCTTGGAAAAGGAATTGCAACAAAAGGCGTTACTGAAGAATATTATAAATTGATTAAAGCGTTTGGAACAGAAAATAACATTCTTCTTAATGCAGATTTTGATTCTCTCTCAAGAATAACTAATGAAAAGTTAGCAAAGGCAGTTATTGACAATAGAAACGGCCTGATAAAGATAATTCCTGGCTATGATGGTGAGTATGGCTATCCTGTGTTTGGCAAGAATCAGATGCCTGCTGAAACGACAAAAAAAGAGTCAAAAACTGTTATTCCGAAGAAAGTTCAGAAAGGGCTTGATGAGTTTTAGCTTTCCGCAGCACAATTTCTTTATTAACTAAAAACCTTTATTTTTCTTTATTTGTTTATTTTAAAACTTATATTCAGAAAGGCCTTGGTGAGTTTTAGTTCAATCTTCAATAATGATGTTCATGCTTAGTTCACTTAATCTTCCATTTCTCTTTGCTGTTTTTATCAATTCCTCATCAATGATTGAACCTTCCTTTGCGATAACTGTTCCATCCTCGCTTAGAATATCGCTACTTATCTTTTTTCCAGTTATATAATCTATCATGCGTTTTTCAATAATTTCAGATAATGGTCTTTTGTCATAATAAGTTGTTGGTTGTGCCGCCGGGTTATAAGTCTCTTCAACATTTTTATTCTTTAAGTCTTGAATATAAACCAAAACTTTTCTTGTGAGCTCAGAATATTGGGTGCCTAACCGTTTTACAACAAGTTCAACATCTTCTCGACATTTATCCTCTTCATCTAAATTCTCGATTGCATTATAAAGTTTCTTTAAGTAGTTATGCAGCCCCTCGGATATGTTGTTGGGTGATTTTTTATCAGCAGCGATGCTCAATTCAGCGGAATATTTGCCGTTTACAATTTTTTCTGTCTCCAGATTAGGAACATAATGAAATGTATAAGATAGGCCGCTGACATCAAAAGGCAGGTTGGTTATCAGTTTTTCAAGCGGAATTTCCACGCTTCCGCTTAACTTTTCTCTAAGCTTAGGCAAATTTACGCTGCCTGTGAATGCTGAGAAAAAAGGGATTTTTACTTCTTTTGTTACATTCCTGGAGGTATATTCTAAAGAAAGTTCATCTAAATCTAATAATTTTCCTATGATTTCTTTGTATTCTTCCATTTTTAAATTTGTTATTTATCTTGATATTGTTTCATGAGTATAGTGGAAACTTGTTTTTAAATCTTTCTATTTTTATCACTGATAAGTAATTAATATTAGAAAGCTTTATAAATCGTTTGTTCTTTCCATATCCTATGTCAAGCGAAACTAGCCATTATAGTCTGTATCCAACAATGTGTTCTGCTCTAGATATATTAAGTGCTGTTAAGATTGTAAAAAGAGGCATTTTTGATCCAAAACCTGAAGTTCTTGAAGAAGCGAATGTAAGGACAGAAGCAGAGATTGTCGTCGCTTATAAGGATAATGCCATTAAATATGTTGATGCCTCTTATTTAGGAGGTATGATTACAAAAAAAGTTCCTGACAGAGAAGGATTGCTGGCTATTGTTCAAGATGCATTATCATCTAATTCTAACATCAGCTCATTTTCTTTGTTTGCGACTCCTAAAGATTATCCTGGTAAATTGACTTGTAAGGACTATGTATCGCCTGGAATTGGAGCGCTTTATTTTTTAAAATATGAAAAACAGTTAGAAAATGGACAAGTAGATTGGGTTTTTGTCAGAACAGGCCCGTTTCTTTGCAGCAGATTCTTTTAACGTGAACGTGCTTTTGTGTTCGCATTCTTGAGTGGCAAATATGGAAAGTTTTATAATGGGTCATTTATCTAATTGCTAAATCGGGGTGCAGCGAGGATAAAATGGTTTTTGGTAATGAGACAAGACAGAAAGTAATCGATAAGGCATTAAACTTGAATTTAGCCAGTAAATTTAGTGTTGATTTTTTAGTTGATTTCTTCTCAGA